>CALLPS010000030.1 GCA_938015355.1 uncultured Pleurocapsa sp. | reverse complement strand
TTTTTTTAATAAATTTATATAAACAGAAACATGATTTATATTTTAAATAGGGCTACATCAAACAATCATAAAGTCACTACATTAATTATTAATCCAATAAACATTAATATGTGAAAAGGAAATTTAAGGATTTTATCAAGCAAGCTATATGATTCAATACTATTGATTTCACTTATCGTTTTCTTTTGCATTTGCCCAATAACGCCAATAGTTAGCAATACGAAACTCAGATATTTATATTTTGCATACTCTATTTGCCAATTAAAACTTGTAAACAGAAAAACAAAAGAAAGTAACAATAGAAAAAAACTAACTACTACTACTGAAACTATAGATATTTTTCTCCATTGGTAATCATATAATAAAAGCAAACGCCAAACAATAAAATAGAAAAGAACTCCGATATACATTACACATAGGGAAATAGAGCCTAGAATTTCCATTCCAGGTTTAAATGCAGCATATTGTAAAAATTTTAGGGCGGGATGCTGGTTAACATATGCTTCAGCAATTAATCCAACTAAGATCAGAATCAAAAAAGAAAAGATGGCAATTGCAAAAATAGCAAGTTTCTTTTCTCTTTGCGACAATACATTAGTCTTTGGATTTTTATCGATCGCATCATAATCATTTTCTTGCTGTTTCATTAGCTGTTTAATAAATTCAAGTTGTCTATATGAAAAAAGTAGCATTACCTCAATATTCATTCTAGAGCTGGGGGTAAAATTTCTTCAAAAAATCAAATATACAACTCTATTAACGAGGTATTTATGAAGTTGTCGCCAAAACAGATGCGATCGAGTAATAAAATTTACTGAGTAATTCGATGACGATTTACGGACTTAGTTAAAGTACTGGCACTTATTACATATAGCTTCGCACCATAATCTATAAAAAATCCTATTTTTGCTAAAACTAGTTCAATGTCAAATCATCTGTTCAACTGGTAGTATGCCTTAAAGTCAGCTTTTATAACAAGTATTTGTATTCAAATTATTGACTGTATTATTGCCTATCAATTAAAGCTTTTTTAATTAAATGGTTTATTTGTTCTTACAGTAAATCTAATTCAAATTAAGTAAAAATTGCTACAAAATTCAAATCAACAAAACGCTCTAATTACTTAAAAGCTAATTATTAATTATAACTATGGTAATTTCCTTAAATACAAGCTCTACGAATAGAGGAATTCATTTAAACTCCCCAGGAAGAAACCCGATTGGATTAAACGCAACCTGCAATGATTGTGGTGGTTTTCACCCAACGGATGACCACTGGAAGTATATGCAGGATATGCCCCAAGATCCAGTGGACATGATTGGCGACTTGTCAAAGATGGGTATATATAAGCCCGAAGCTTTTAAAATGGCAGATGCGGTCAATGCTGCTGATTTACGCAAAACCCTGCTGCTGAAGATGGCAGGCAAAGGCGACCCCAAACGAGAAAGACTAGTTTTAGAATTATGCAAACAGGCGGGGGGAATTGATCATGCTTTTGCTGCGGCATTTGGCCCAAAAGCGGGGGAATTCTTTGGCGATGTTGTCAGCGCTAGCGATTTTAGTCGTCGTCGTTTTCTCAAGAATTTAGCGGTGGGTGCAGCTTTAGTTACCTTGACTAACTGTGCCCCAAAACCAGCGGAAGAAGTGCCTACTGATAGTTCAGAAGCCCCTGCTGGTGCCAGTAATCTAGAGAAAAAAGATTTAAGAATTGGCTTTATTCCCATTACCTGCGCCACGCCAATTATTATGTCCGAACCTTTAGGGTTCTATAAAAAATATGGTTTTAATGCCGAAGTAGTCAAGATGCCTAGTTGGGGGGCGGTTCGAGATTCGGCGATCGCAGGAGAACTAGATGCCTACCATATGCTAGCACCAATGCCCATCGCCATGACATTAGGACTGGGTTCGAGCTCTTTTGGGGTCAAGCTGGCTAGTGTCGAAAACATTAACGGACAGGCGATCACCGTAGCCAATAAGTATAAGGGTAAAATAAACGGTCCTGCTGACTTCAAAGGGTTTAATATTGGTGTCCCCTTCCCCTATTCGATGCACAATCTATTGCTACGTTATTATCTGGCGACGGGAGGAATCGATCCAGACAAAGATGTCAAAATCCGCGCTGTACCACCACCAGATAGTATCGCTCAATTAGTAGCAGGAGATATTGACGCATATTTAATGCCCGACCCCTTTAATCAAAGAGCGGTGTACGAAGAAGCTGGTTTTATTCACAAACTGACTAAAGAATTATGGCCAGGACATCCCTGCTGTGCCTTTGCTGCTAGTGACGAATGGATCTCGGCTAATCCTAATACCTTTAGATCTTTAAATAAAGCCATTATTGAAGCTGCTGGTTATGCCAAAGATCCTGCTAACCGCCCTGAAATTGCCAAGGCGATCTCGGAAAGAGCATTTCTCAATCAGCCGACAGAAGTCGTCGAAGCCGTATTGACGGGTAATTTTGAAGATGGTTTAGGTAATACTTTGAGCATCCCTGATCGCATTGATTTCGATCCCTATCCTTGGCAGAGTTTTGCTAATTGGATCTCTTCCCAACTAGTGCGGTGGGATTTACAGGGAGACGATAAAGTAAAAACTGCGATCGCTGATGGTAAATACGATGAAGTCGGACAAGAAGTATTTATGACGGATTTAGCCAGAGAATTAGCAGAGGAAGTGGGACAAACTCCTCCCGCAGATATTTATCGTACTGAAACATTGGAATTTGACACTTTTGATCCTGCTAAACCTCAAGAATATGTAGACGAGCAGATTAAGAAATATGGCGTTTAATTCAGTTAACAGTTAACAGTCAACAGTGATTAATTAAATATGACAGTAGTTCGAGAAAGTTTAATTAAAAACAGTAAGAAAGAGAAACTCTTAGATAATGAAAATATAAGAGCATTGCTGTTGTTTCTGCTTTCATTAGGTATCTTCCTCCTCTTTTGGGAAATGGGGGCAAAGCTGAAGCTATTTTCCAAAGGAATGCCCACTGCATCTTTAACTATTAAAGAGTTGTGGTACTGGGTAACCCATCCGTTTTACAAAAATGGCCCGAATGATATGGGTATTGGCTGGAATTTATTAATTAGCTTGAGGCGGGTGGCGATTGGCTACACTTTAGCATCCCTAATAGCCGTACCTTTGGGCATCCTAGTCGGCATTTCCAAAGTGGCATTTAAAGCTTTTAATCCTTATTTCCAACTTCTAAAACCCGTATCTCCTCTAGCCTGGTTGCCCCTAGGACTTTATATCTTTCGTGATTCCGAATTAACTGGGATTTTTATTATTACCATCGCTAGTATTTGGCCCACCCTAACCAATACAGCCTTTGGCGTGGCTAATGTAGATTCCAGCTATCTCAATGTCTCCAAAACTCTTGGAGCATCTCGTTGGCGCACTATCTTTAGGGTAATTATTCCTGCCGCATTACCCAATATTATTTCTGGATTGCGCATCAGCATGGGCATCTCCTGGCTGGTAATTGTCGCGGCGGAAATGCTTTTGGGGACTGGGCTAGGGTATTTTATCTGGAATGAATGGAACAACCTTTATATACCTAATATTTTGGTAGCCATTTTCATTATCGGTATTGTGGGCATTATCCTCGACCAGATTTTTGCCTACCTAGAAAAACTAGTTTCCTTTGGCAAATCATGAGTAGTTCATATTTATCTAAAAAATCAACTGTGACTATAGATAGGGTTAACGATACTCAAATATCTTTGCGTCATATCTCTAAGATATTCCCTGGCAGAAAAGGCTGGCTCAATAAAATTACAGGACAAGCAAGCTCTGATTTTGTAGCGATTGAAGATATCAATCTCGATATCGAACATAATACTTTCGTTTCCATTATTGGTCCCTCTGGCTGTGGCAAGTCCACTTTGCTAGATATCATTGCTGGGTTAAGTACCGCTACTGCTGGGGAAGTCCTCATCAATGGGCAAGTGGTAGACAAACCTGGGCCAGATCGCGGGATGGTATTTCAAAACTATGCCTTAATGCCCTGGATGACGGTGCAGGGCAATATCAAGTTTGCTGTAGAAACTGTGTTCCCTAAAATGCCTGCTAAACAACAACAGCGGGTTATTAAAGAAAATATACAGCTTGTTGGCTTGACGGGGGCAGAAAATAAGCATCCTCATGAACTATCGGGAGGAATGCGCCAGAGAGTTGGCATAGCTAGAGCTTTAGCCATAAATCCCCAGATATTGCTGATGGATGAACCATTTGGGGCTTTAGATGCCCTTACTCGTGGCTTCCTCCAAGACGAAATCGAGCGAATTTGGGAACAACAGCGCAAAACTGCCATCATGATTACCCACAGCATCGAAGAAGCCTTACTTCTATCTGATCGCATTGTCATGATGACCAAAGGCCCCGCAGCCAGAATAGACGAAGTACTGGAAGTACCTTTTCCCCGTCCCCGCGATCGCACTACCGTCGAAAGTCATCCCGATTATCTGAAATTAAAACAAGAGATGGAAGACCATTTATATCGGGAAACCAGGGCAGTAGAAGCCGCAAGAATCGGTTAGAAGCAAGGCATGCCTTGCCTGTACAGCAGTGATTAAATTATCAGGAGCAATAACAATGGCTATTTCAGAAATCACCGAAAAACTATTAGCAGCGAAGAAAGAAAAAGGAATCACCTTTGAAGACTTGGAAAAAGCAGTAGGACTAGACGAAACCTGGATCGCTTCGGTCATCTATCGTCAAGCCAGTGCCAGTATCGAAGAAGCTACTAAAATTGTGACTACTTTAGGTCTGCCTGAATCAATGGCTGAAGAGTTAACTGTACCACCCCTAAAAGGTTCTTTAGAGCCGCAAATTCCTACAGATCCATTGATCTATCGTTTCTATGAAATTATGCAGGTATACGGCATGCCGATCAAAGCAGTTGTTCACGAAAAATTTGGTGATGGTATTATGAGTGCGATCGACTTTTCCGTAGAAGTAAATAAAGTACCAGATCCTAAAGGCGATCGCGTTCAGATAGTTATGTGTGGCAAGTTTTTACCCTATAAGAAGTGGTAACTCTAGAAAGGATGAGGGATAAGGGATGTCTATCACGGATACCGCGACCCATAAGGGATGAGGGATGAAGAGGAAATACCCAGTCCCTTTTTCTAACTCAGTAATTAGCAATTAGTAATTAGTAATCAATACAAATGGAATCTAAACCACCACTACCACCATTTACCCTAGAAACCGCTAAAGCTAAAGTCCAAGCAGCAGAAGATGGTTGGAATAGTCGCAACCCCGAAAAAGTGGCATTGGCATATACTATTGATTCGGAATGGCGCAATCGTGCTGAATTTATTAAAGGTAGAGAGCAAATAGTTGCCTTTTTACAACGGAAATGGGCAAAAGAATTAGACTATCGCCTCAAGAAAAGACTATGGAGTTTTATGGATAATCGTATCTCCGTTTGTTTTGAATATGAATGGCACGATGATGGCGGATTTTGGTATCGGGCTTATGGTAATGAGAATTGGGAATTTGCCGAGAATGGCTTGATGAAGCGAAGAGAAGCCAGTATTAATGATGTGCCGATTAAAGAATCAGAAAGAAAATTTCTCTGGGAAAGAAAATAACCATTAATATTGTGATCATAGTAAATGACTATAGTTTTATTTATTATCTAAAATACAACTAATATCAAATCACTAAATGTTTGCTACGCATAAAGCATCGACAATAAATGGATAGCAAGTAATCGAACTCACAATTGAATTATTTAGTTTATTTAAAGTTTTTTCTGGTTAGCGATCGCCCGACTATATTTATAGCATATTTAAAGTGATTTGATATAAAAATGTACTTTTTAAGTTGCTTTGAGAGCTAAAAGATATACTCATTAAGCGATACAGCCTTAGCGTGGTTTTCTGTACAGTTGCTACTCAAACCCCTTGTTTAAGTCTCAAAGTTTATGCTATTCATAAGGAAAGTTTTTTTGACGGGCAGCTTAATAACTCCCATCTTCTACCTTTTCTTCGCATTATTCTATTTCACATCAGGCGTATGAATATAAGATGGTATTCAGTAATAAAGCTTTTAGAGGGAAATTACAGGCGTAAACGTTTAGAAAAGTTTTGTAAAATTTATCCAGATCTACCTAAACTGTCAGTGCTTGATGTTGGCGGAAGCCCAGTGATATGGAAGCTGTTAAAACAAGAGTTCGACATCCTACCCCAAAAAATAGTCCTTCTCAATCGAGAAAAAGGGGAATTATATGGAGATTTTGAACATCAAGTTGGCGACGGGTGTCAGCTTCCTTATCCAGATAACAGTTTCGACTTAATATTTTCTAATTCGGTAATAGAACATGTAGGGGGTAGTAAAGATCGGCATAAATTTGCCAGAGAATGCGGGAGAGTAGGAAGAGAAATTTATATTCAGACTCCCAATCGCTGGTTTCCTGTCGAACCGCACATTTTTGCTTTTTTAATCCATTGGTTGCCAAGATCGATATATAAAAAACTATCATTTTTGTCTATTTTATCTATTTTACAATTCTTCAATCTTACAGAGCAAATGAAGGCAAGTGAATGGATTAGCGATATAAATTTGCTATCCAAAAGAGAACTTAAAGGACTTTTTCCTGGGAACAGCATTATAGAAGAGCGTGCTTTTGGATTAGTTAAATCTTTTGTCGTCACTAGTAGGAAAGATAATTCTTTATGACTAATATTCATAAATGCACTAAAGAAAATAAATATTATTTTACTTGTTGAGCAATTTATTGGATACTTCATAAATTTTAGGAAATCCAAATATCTGATAATATTTGAACTTTAATACTTGTCTAAATTTCATCCATGATCTTGTGTTGCTCCAGACAACAAAACTGAGGGGAGAAAACATTATTTCTATCAAAGTCATTATTAATATACGATAGAAATATGAACTATATTTGAGATTAGAACTTATATTTGTAGCTTCCATAATGCATCTAATGCTGTCAATATATTTACGAATCACTCTATTTTTAGAACTTAAATATAATAAAAAATTACTTAAAGAAGCTGTTCTAAATTCTGTAGATATGCTAGGATTTCTTTTAACAGCATTATCCATAAACTGTTGATAACCTTGCTTCATTTTAAGACAGTCACAAGATTTAGATTCCAAAATTTGACGATAGCCATAGATGCATTCTGGAACTGCTTTGAAATGGCAATGTTCGGATAATTTTAAATAAAAGTCCCAATCTTCACACCCGAAAAGCATTTGACAGTTAAAATTACCTACTTGCTCGATATATGATTTTCGGACTAGAGTAGCAGAAGCAATAAAGTTACTTTCAAGTAGCTTTTGATAAACATTTCCTGATAATTCAGAAGAGTGAAAGTTGCCTGTCAAATTTCCCTTTTCGTCTAGATAAGCTGTCCATCCATAAACTACGCCAAATGAATTGTCAGCTTCCATCATCGTATTCATCAATTTTGCTATAGCATGTGGAAAATAGATATCATCCGCATCAATGAAAGCAATAAAATCTCCAGTAGATTTTTTTATTCCCAAATTACGTGCAGCACTAACGCCAGAATTGGACTGGCTAATCAAGCTAACTCTTGGATCGGAATGAATAAACTCCCGAACAAGTTTAACTGTATTATCTTTAGAACCATCGTCAACAACAATTACCTCTAAGTTTTGATATGTTTGTTGAATAACAGAAGATAATGTCTGTTGAATGAAAGATTCTGCATTATATGCAGGTATAACTATTGATACTAGAGGAATTAAGTTAAGGATCTTAGTGTCCATAATTATAGAAATAAGCTAAATTCCAAATTCATTATAAATAGAATTAGTTAGAGGTCTGGTAATAGTTATCCAGTAGATTTTTCTGACAAATAATTTAATTTTGTCGTTCAGCGTCAAGTTTTTTTCTTCGATATCTAAGTTGTTTTTATTCCACCATATATTTTCTCCATTATTAGTAATATATACTACTGCTTTAAAAGGTAAGGGGGCTAATAAAAAACCTTTTTCTCGAAGTATCCTCAATGTATCAATATGTTGCAAAATAAAGTTTCCATGGCTAATATTGTTAATGTCTATTTGCACATTAGCATCGAGCAATTCTTTTTTTAGTAATTCATTTTTAATTACATGACTTGTATTAGTTCTCAAGTAAAATTTATTGTTTCTTACTAATAAAGATTTACTATTCTCTCTATATTCATATCCACAGTTGGCAACCCAACCATCAGATTGTTTATTTTTTTCAACAAATTCTGCTAAATATTTACTTACACAATCATCTGCATCGACAAACATAATATGAGATGGATTAAAATTCTGGGCTTGTTGTAGACCTACTAGCATCTTGTACATTTTGTCTTTATCTTTGCTGATAAAATCGCAATTGGGTATTGGACAATCAACAAGTGTATAACTAACGTTAGGATGACTGAAATTAATTTTGGGTAATTCGTGACAAGCTACAATAATTTTGAATTTTTCAGAAGTTTGATTACAAACTGAGCGTAGAGTTCTAGCAAATAATTGACAAACTAAATGCCAGTCTTGGGAAACCTGTGAGCTTTTTAAAGGAATAATAAAAACTAGCATTTTCAGTATCTTTTATTGAAAAAATATTACAATCAGTTATTAACTTTAGTTAATCGAGAATATACAATCCAAATTCATTACGAATTTCATCTGTTACTAACTTCTTATTCATAGGAGCAAGAAATCTTTTCTTGACTCCTCTTACTGTTTCTCTCGGATTCCGTTTTAATTTATCTACAAAAGATTCTTGCATAGAAATACTTTCTCCGACTTTATCTCTTAAAAAGATCGCACCAGGAAAAGGTAGTGGTTTTAAAGGAGTACCTCTTTGGGCTAAGTCTCCTTTAGCTTCTGGATGCCCATTAATAAAGCGATCAAAAGTTATAAGATCGTATGGTAAAAGTTTGTCTGGAATATTGAATAATTGGTACCTCGACCAGCGGGCGACCGTAGACGAACTCGACGCCTTGGATGTTGACGATGTTGCGGGCACCGTAAGCGCTGATCGCCTCAGACTGCGAGGGCCATGTCAAAGCTTCCATATGAACCGACTGCATGACGCAGTTGCCGTCGCCGTTGAACAGGATCGGGCGGTCGGTGCAGTCCATGTATTCGAGGTCAACCTGATTGAAAGTGTTCTGCGTTTGGCGTCCCTCGATGTGGATACCTCGACGGCAGGTCACACGATCCCACGTCCAGAAACCGCCGCCAGTGTTGAAAGCGTTGTTTAGATAGAGGTTCTGCCAGACGTTGCCGGTGCCGTTGTTCGTAATGAAC
>CALLPS010000029.1 GCA_938015355.1 uncultured Pleurocapsa sp. | reverse complement strand
CTTTATTAATTATCCTATATTTATGATTCGCACCCTAATAGTAGACGACCAAAATTTAATACGTCAGGGCATTAAAGTATTACTGGAAAAATCAACTGAAATAGAGATTGTCGGAGCTGTAAAAGATGGCGAAAGCGCACTACAGACAATCGAAACGATTCCTCTAGACGTAGTGCTGTTAGATATTGATCTTCCTGATATCGACGGATTGACAGTAGCCAACAAAATTCAAGATGAATTTCCTCAAGTCAAGGTAATTATGTTGAGTAGTTACGAAGATGAAAGCTACGTTAGCAGGGCAACAGAGTCGGGAGCTAAAGGCTATCTGCTAAAAAATGTGACTTCTGAAGAATTGGAGTGGTCAATTAAATTGGTACATCAAGGATACTCAGCATTTAAGTCAGAATTAGTAACGACATTAACCCCCAGAAAACAGTCAGAATCTTCTGCCAGCCCAGTACCTGAGATGAAACCAGTTCTACAGACGGATGTGCTCTTAAAACAAGAAAATACAGGGGTATTTGCCGCTTCTAAAACAGCTACTCCCAATGAAATAAATATGACAAGTAATGTGAGAAATATGGAAGCTTTACTCGCCAAAAAAAATCTTTATCAGAGATATTCTATATACTCAGACTCTGGTAGGAAGTCTGGAAAAGGTCGAGCATTCTATAATCCGAGACTAAACCGAATTAAAAAGACGCTCATGAGCTTTGAATTTAAGCTTTTAGTCTTTATTATTTTATTTTCTTTAGGGTTTCTCGTTTTCATTGCCTTATCGTGAACTATCCAACACCGTAATCAAAGATTACGGTGTGGGCTTCCAAATTCATCGGCATACGTTTCTCATAGAAAAATCAGTTAAGTAACTAATCTTAGCTATTGGAAACATTCTGACCGACAATTTTAGGCACAGCAATCGTTTCATTTCCTGGGGGTAAATCGCCACGGGGGTTTGAGATCGGGATATTTTTGAGTTGTTGCATTAAACTAGCCATTTCTAGGGCGCTTAAAGCATAGTTCCAACCTAAATTACTTTTGATTCCTGCCCTTTCTAAAGCTTGCTGCATAGTATCAACAGTTAAGACACCAAAAATAACAGGCACTCCTGATTGAAAACTAGCGGCGGCGACTCCTTTTGCAGCTTCTCCTGCCACATAGTCAAAGTGAGGCGTTTGTCCACGAATCACTGCACCCAGACAAATTATGGCATTATAATTGCCAGAGAAAGCCAACTGGCGGGCAACCATAGCCACTTCATAGCTCCCTGGAACCCAAACATAATCTACTTGACCATTATCTGGTTCAACATTAATTCCATGACGTTTCAGGCAATCTTGACAGCCAGAAATCAACTTGTCCGTTACCAGATCATTAAAACGACCAATGACGATCGCAATTCGTAAGTTAGATAAGTCCCCTGCAAACGTTCCCTCAAATACAGCCATAAAAAAAGATCAAGTAAGACAATAAATAATTTTCTGGGTTTCACTACAGTTTGGCGATCGCAAAAAAAGCTAGCGATCGCCGAATTGGATACCGATAATTAGCTATGTTAAATAACAAAGAAGTTGAGTACTGCGACTACCACAACTAAAACAGTCCACAGTCCAGAGCCGACATAAATCAAAGATTTGGATTGCTCCCAGTTTTGGGGAGAAGCATATGCCACAGGAACCCCGATTACCATCACAAAAGAAAATAGGACTAGAGCAGCTAGTGCCAACTGAAATAAAATAGTCATTGTTTGATTCTCCTAAATACAAGATAGCCGAGTGGCAAATCTTTAAATAAAGTTTTAATTGGTTATTTTTTTCCTGATATATTACGCTACCAAAAATTGACTACATCTGAGAAGGGATTTGTTACACAACGCTAGATAACTTTATCCAAACTATTGTAAATTAGACAGATACCAAAGGCTTAGAAAAGCTATGGTTTCTTCGAGACATTCAGACAAAATTTACTAAAATTTACTGATAATAAATGTTAGATTTTAGAGCTAGCGGTATTTTACTTCATCCTACTTCTCTGCCTAGCCGTTTTGGAATCGGCGATTTAGGTGAGAATGCTTATCAATTCGTCGATTTTTTAGCCAAGGGTGACCAGCAAATTTGGCAAATATTACCAATTGGCCCAACTGGCTACGGCAACTCTCCCTATCTATCTTATTCTGCTTTGGCAGGAAATCCGCTATTAATTAGTCCTGACTTGCTTCAGCAACAAGGATTATTAACGGAAGAGGAATTACAACACTTACCTGATTTTCCCTTAGATCAAGTAGATTTTGAGCAAGTAATTGCGACCAAAATGCCTTTATTACGACGGGCAAGCGATCGCTTTAAAGTTCAAGCCTCTCCCAAAGAGGAGCAAAAATTCCAAAAGTTTTGTAACCGCCAGAATGACTGGCTGAGTGATTATGCACTGTTTATGTCCCTCAAGGAGGCTCATAATGGCAGTCCTTGGAATCAGTGGGGGGCAGATCTCGCTTCTCGGCAACCTGAAGCTATGGCAACCTGGGCAAGTAAGCTCGCGGATGAGATCTTTTATCATAAATTTGTTCAGTATCAGTTTTTCTGTCAATGGCAAAACCTGAAGCAGTATGCTAACCAAAATGGGATTCAACTCTTTGGTGATATTCCGATCTATGTGGCTCACGATAGTGTCGATGTTTGGGCACACAGGGAAATTTTTCTCTTAGACCCTAAGACGGGAGAAGCTGCGCTGATGGCAGGAGTACCACCAGATTATTTTACGACGCTTCATCCAGTCCAGTAGCCGTGGGTTTGTAACACCAGTCATCTTATAATTCACATAAATACTGTATAGTTTGTCATCGCTGTTGAGAGCATTGATAGCGTCAATCAAATGGGAGACAGTGTCATAGTCCTGTACAACAATGGCTGACATGTTGGTAGGTAGCCAGTCCTAAAACGATAGAAGACAATAATCATAG
>CALLPS010000028.1 GCA_938015355.1 uncultured Pleurocapsa sp. | reverse complement strand
AACAACCTGATGCTATTCTTTTGGATGCGATGATGCCTGAAATAGATGGATTACAAACCCTATCTAAATTACTACTTAACCCTAAAACCAAGCATATTCCCACGATCTTTATTACTGCTAAAGCTCAAGCAAGCGATCGTCGTCGTTTTTACAGTGCAGGAGCAAAAGGTGTCATCAATAAACCGTTTGATGCCCTGACCCTGGCAAGTCAAATTTCTGGATTCCTCGGTTGGTCAACAAACTCAATTAACTCTAATCTCTAATCATTCATTGCTGCTGAATCCGCAACAATATCCAGTAATTCTTAGTTAATTCTAATTTGTACTAACTTTGGGTTATTTAGTATATTAAAAATAATTAATATTTTCCCTATTTTCTCTAGCATCTTCACAAATTCTTCAAATTTTAAAACTATGATTGGGATCAAATGGAAGCTAGGAAAAAATCATGCTATCAACTTATTCGGCAACTACCCCAGCAACTTTAAAGATACTCAAATATCACATTAGAATTATACAGTCGTTCTGAATAGAAACCATGTGATTGGATAGATTGAAACAATGCCCAATCCCCAATCCCCAATCCCCCGAACAAATAACTGAGATAGTACGGAAATTAATTAGAACGACTATACTTTCAAAACCCAGCTTATTTAAGTATTAGAAGATCGTAATTACAATGATTAAAAAATGGTATTTCTTAAACTAATAATTTTTCGATAGACTGTAGCTTAAAATGTGCTTTATTCAGCTAAAATATAGCGGTTTTCGTATCTATAAGGTACGCCTCATTTATGTTTAGGCTAAAGGGAGTAAGGTTAAAGGAGAAAGGGGGAAACTGTACCTTACTCATCTGAAAAACACTATAAAAAGAATAACACAAATTAAGATAACTATTTTCTTGTCCGCATTATCCACTAACTCATTTCAATTAAACTTCCGATAAAATTCCTACAACCAAGCTTTTTTTCGTTAGTAAAAAGTAGATTTTTTGGTACATTTGACACCTGTTATTTTTAATATTTGGTTTAATTTATCATGAACATTTTAACTATTTGCCCCTGTTGTTCTACTACAATGTTGCACCATTTTGGTAATCATCGAGAATATTGGTTTTGTCGTAACTGTTGGCAAGAAATGCCAGATTTAGAAAATACTAAAGAAAAACGATACCAGCAATCTACAAAAATATTGGCTCTACCAAACTTGTCTTTTGGTTTAAAAACGTTGATAACTCAATGTTAATCTAATTCAATCAGAAAATAACTTTAAGGATTTTCCTGATTACCAAGCACTTCGGGCTTAAGTCAAAAGTAAAAAATAAGCTCGAAGTTGTTATAAAGCCTCCTCATTTATGAGGAAAAGAAACAAAACTCTCAATAAATACTTAAATCCTTATGGGTCGCGGTATCCTTTATCCTTTATCCTTTATCCTTTATCCTTTATCCTTTATCCTTTATCCTTTATCCTTCATCCTTTATCCTTTATCCTTTATCCTTCATCCTTTATCCTTTATCCTTCATCCTTTATCCTTACGAGCAGATAGCTGAACTTTGTCCTAATCTAACTTTGTACGGCTATATCTCTTTATTGCCATTCCTCCCAATCCTGATTAAAGATCGAAGTATTAGGAAATGCCGTGGGATTGCCACTTTCCTCTAGTCTCTTTTTTAATGCCCTTAGTTGCTTTTCCTCCAGAAAAGATTCATCTACCAATTGATAGGGCATAATCTCTTCTTCCAAACCAAATACTGCGGTTATGCCCGCAGCTGCACCAGAAGACCATTCAAAAGAATGTACTCGGTATGCCGCCGCTGCAATATGACTAGTGGCAATGCTCTTCCCCGCCACAATTAAATTATCAATTTCCTGGGGAATCATCGCTCTTAAAGGAATTTGGAAGGGATATGCTTGTCCACCACCTTTTCTTTCCCCTTCTCGTTCTGTATTGCCTGCTTTCTCCGCGGGGCTTTCATTCATACAAGGGTGAAAATCGATCGCATAATGACCAACACCGACAGAATCGGGATAAATAGTAGAGCGAGTCCGTCTCACAATTTTATCGATGTCCATATCTTTGTTCGTGACTGCTTCCCGCCCGTCAACCTTAGTCCATAATTGACGATAAGTTTGGTCACTGAGATTTTGACCATAATATTCATCTTTATAGTCAGCCCGCGAAATATCTATTTCCGTTATGGTAAAACCTTGAGAATAGCCAGGAGAGACTCGACCAATAATTCTTCTTCCCTCTCGGATGTAAGGATATTTTGATAATCCATGAGCCGTACCCATAGGGGAATTTAACCCAGTAAGTAAGCGATGATTCGGATAGGGTTTTTTCACCCCATCTCCCAACTGAGAATCTGTAGTTCCCTGGACTAGCCAATAAAAATAACCCAGAGCATGATCTTCACCTCGGCTCAAAGTTTTGGTACGTAATCCTCCTGTCCAGCCATTAGGTTCAAGTTGACCCAAGGTTTTGAGTTGATCACGAGTATAAACTAAATTATCGGTAGATGTTCCTGGACGATAATCATTACCCCAAGTCCAATTCTGCATTGAGATGTCCCCTGGAGTGGGAGCCGTAAACTCAATACCTCTAAATTTTTCTAAATTTCCCGCCTTAGGACTCCAGATACGACGATAAGTAAAAACTAAATTAAAGTCGGCTAATCTCTCCAGTTCATAACTGTAGTAATTCTTATGGCGATTATAGAAGATAGGCTGGTCATGGGATTGGGCATCTTCTGTTGCTTCCATGGCAAAGGTATAGGTAAAGCCTTGGGTGCAGTAAGGATCGCCATCAATACTAGAAGAAGATGGTTCAAAGGATGATAGAGGATCAATACCTAAGCGATATGGCACATCAGCTAACCCGACAATTTCCCCTGTTTCCGTTGCTTCAATAACATACCAGTCCGCAGCCTGTTCAGATTCGGTTGCAGGAACAAAGCGAATTATTTCTTTTTTAAGTCGTTTAGAATCTTCGTAACTATAAGCATCCTCGATAGTACTAGAAAGAGGCAGAGTATTGAGGGGAAGATATTTATTCTGGGGACTATGCTGAATCGCCACCGCACTTTGTATTTGTTGACCTGTCCCTTTTCCTGAGACTGACTCAATGGTTAAATCCTTGACTACCGTCGAGGGAAACCATTTTAAAGTACCTTCTCCTTTCTCTTCTGCTTCCTTAAGCTGTTGCCACATCACTTCATTAGCATCTTTGGGCAAAAAACAAGATACGCTGACCCAACAATCTCCAGGATTTAACTGATTGTAATACTTGGCAATGTTTTCTCTAAATTTCAAATAGCCACTGGGAAAAAACAAGCGGGAACGTTGAGTGGTCCGTTCATCAAGGGCAGATGTTCCCTGAGCAGATATTTGACCTCCTACCCAGTCCGTAATTTCCGTCATACAGACTGTTCTCCCTGCTAGTAAAGCTTCATAACTAGCGGCTACCCCTGATAATCCGCCTCCAATTACTAGTAGTTCACATTCTTCGGTACGGTCTATACTAGGCTGGACTGCTCTAGCTGATAATCCTGAATCCCAAATAAACAAACCTAAAGATATTGATACTAGCGATTTAATCCAACCTGATGACACCTTATACCCCCTTCTATATGGCAACTCAATCAATATAGTTCCCAATTAAACATTTTTTCCACTGTTTTTTGCTAAATCCGTCGATTATGTATGTTGCTTTATACTGATCTGCAAGATATTTACCATGATTTCGCTACGGAAAAATATACCAATGCTTTCTTAAATAACCATTAATAATGTCTAATCCGCTGTTAATTAATTTAGCTGTCCTGTTTGAGAAGCCTACGGGCATTGCTACCTACGCTCAAAATATTATTAACAGTTTAGATAGTTTGAATCCCATTTTGCTCTCGGCTCAAACTTTTACCAATTTTGAACAGTATCAGATTGCCAATAATATGACCCCTGCTCAGGGAAGTATAGGGCATTTAAGGCGTTTATTATGGACACAATTTCAATTACCCCAGATTTATCGGGAATTAAAAGCAGATTTAATTTACTCGCCGATTCCTGAAGCTCCTTTGTATAGTAAATCTCGTTATATTGTGATGGCGCACGACATCATCCCACTACGGTTTCCTAGAGGGACTTCTCCCTTAACAAATTATTTTCGCTATGTCGTCCCGCAAGTATTACATCAAGCAGAGCATATTATCTGTAACTCTCAAGCTACTGCCCAGGATTTAATTGATTATTATGGCGTGGTAGCAAGCAAAATTACACCAATTTTACTCGGATACGATAACACTAACTTCTATCCGAGAGAACAAGCTACTAGGAATGAATCCCCCTATTTCCTCTATCTTGGTCGTCAAGATCCCTATAAAAATTTACAGGGTTTAATTAAAGCTTTTGCTGCTTTTCCTGATCCAGATTATCATCTAGCGATCGCAGGTGCAACTGACCCCCGTTTTACTCCCCAACTACAACAACAAGCGAAAGAATTGGGTATAGCATCTAGAGTGAAATGGCTTAATTACCTCAGTTATTCAGAATTACCTGTCGTGATTAGTAATGCTGTGGCACTGGTGTTGCCAACTTTTTGGGAAGG
>CALLPS010000027.1 GCA_938015355.1 uncultured Pleurocapsa sp. | reverse complement strand
TTTAGTTTGGGATTGAATTTTTCGAGTTTGAGTTACATCTTGGGCAACACCTAATATTTGCTCTGGTTCACCTTCTTGATTGCGACTAAAAATAGTATTCTTATCCTGGAGCCAATGCCATTGTCCTTGAGTATTTTTAATACGATATTCTATTTCCAGATACTTATCGTCTTCTAACAAAAAGCAATTACTAAAATGTTGTTTTACTGAGGGTAAATCTTCTGGATGAATTAGTTCTTCTAATAGACCATCTTTAAATTTTTGCAACTCTAACGGAGTATATCCTAATAGCTCACTTACAAAAGGATTACAGTAAATATTAGAATTGGTAGTTAAATCATAAATATAGAGAAAATTTGGAGTAAGATCGGTAAGCTTTTCTCTAAATTTAGTACTTGCTTGTAAATCTAAATTAGCCTCAACTAAAGCAGAAGTTTTTTCTTGAATTCTCTGTTCTAATTCTTGATTTAGTTGATAGAGTTTTTGTTGGGCATCTTCGCTGATGATAATTTGCTCCCTCAGTTTATCGTTTAAGTTAGCCATTTGTTGAGGGGATGGAAGATGCAATGCTTTGGGAATTAAAGGAACTAAAGATAATGCCGTATATAAAGAAATAAGAGCGGTAATTGCCTTAAGAACTCCATAAAACCAATAGTTTGGATGCCAAAGAGTCCAAATTTCTACTAAATGAGTAGTACCACAGGATAAGATAAAAGCCCCAAAAAGCACAAAGATTCCCTTAAAGGGTAGATCATCTACTTGACGGACAAAGTAAATCAATATAAGTGGAATTGAATAGTAGGATAGGGCAATTAAAGCATCAGCAATAACATGTAATCCCACCAGAGGTGTTTGCCATAAATAACAGTGTCCGTGAGGAATATACTGGCTATTTAACAGCAGCGGTTGCCAATCTAAATTCATCTATAGCTATCAAAAAATTAATTAAAAATAATCCAACTAACATAGCTTGAGAGAATCATAACAGCAAGTTAACTTAAGTATTAATATGTGCTTTAAAATACCATTAGGAATCTGTTTTAAATTAAAAGTGATTAAGATAATCATTAACCTAGATTTAGGTTTAGTTGCTGATTAATTAGAGCCAAAGGAACTCGGTAAAAATACTGTTGTTGAAATCGTTCTTCTTTGATAGTAATAAAAAAAGAATTTAAATCTGAATTTAATTCTGTTGGAACTTGCTGTTCTTGATATTTAAAGCAATATAAATCGGCTTCTAATTGATAATTAAATCCTGCTTTGGTTAAAGCTTTTAATCCGTAATTGAAGCTAGTCTCAGTTAAATTTAATTTAGTTTTTATTTGTGATTTGGTAACTTTTTTTTGAGTGCGACTCAGATATTTAGCGATACCTACTAGTTTGTGCCATACTTCTTGTGGAGTAGGAGAATTGTGCGGTGTATAGGCTAAGACTAATGAACGATCGCTTTGAATTGCTTGTCTATATTCTCGACGGATCTCACTCCAATTATCAGGGCATTGTTGCAACAAGCTGACCTGCTCTAGAGAAACTTCTAGATTATCTAATTGATCAGGAGCAAATCGACGATCTATTAGCTGATGAGTCTGGGGAATAACTGAATTTAACCAGGAATTTTCTGAAGCTAGACGTAGAGCAACTAACCTGATTTCGTAGCGTTTATTATAAGTATTAAAATCCAATTCGGCGATCGCTTCACATTTTCCCGTTACAGGGATTTCATCTTTATAATGACCCCACCACAAGCCAGGAAAGCCCTTATTTACTGAGTCATCCCAAATGTTGAACGTGGTTTTGATATATTGAACCTTGTTACCTCGATTATCCTGAATATTTTTATTCCAGGCATTTTTAAACCAGCAATTTTTAATTAATAGCTTGGGAATAGGATTACCCATGCCATAGGGTTCTAGTTGTCTTAATTCGTTAAACAAGTCTTGACCCAAATCTGCCACGGTAACTTCTAAGTCAATATCCACCTGGGGCATTAATTCTGCTACATTAGCCTGTTGTCGTAGCTGTTGGTTAATCCCCTCTCTAAATAAATTTAGATTTGATAAGGGCAAACTTAACCCCGCAGCAAAAGGGTGTCCCCCAAAGCGATGCAGTAAATCTGATTGAGATTTGACTAGCTGATATAAATCGATGCCATTGCTAGATCGGGCAGAACCCCGCGCCATTATTTCCTCTGCATTATTACTCCTACCACTGCTTAATAACACCGTAGGACGACCATATTCTTGGGCAATTTGCCCCGCAGCTAAACCCAATACACCCCCTTGCCATTGAGGATCTTCCAGGACAATTACTGAGGTAGTAGATAAATCTAATTGCTGAAGTTTTTTCGTAACCTGCTTAATTGTATCTTTTTGTAACGATTTGCGACGAGTATTGGCCAATTCCGCTTCTTCAGCTAATTGACTACAGCGTTGAGCATCCCGACTGGTAAGCAACTCCACACAAAAACTGGCATCCCCATGAATACGGCTAACAGCATTGATCC
>CALLPS010000026.1 GCA_938015355.1 uncultured Pleurocapsa sp. | reverse complement strand
GCGTTTCGCCGTGGAAATTCGTAACTTACAGCGAACTGATGTATTAGAAGTTGAGGAATTTTTCTCCAAAAAGCAAAAAGGTTCTTCGGCTATGCCTCACAAGCGGAATCCAATTCGCTCCGAGAGATTAACAGGAATGGCGCGAATTGTTCGTGGTAACGCGATAGCAGCCCTGGAAAACGTCGCTTTATGGCACGAACGAGATATTTCCCATAGCTCTGTGGAACGGGTGATTTTGCCTGATAGCTGCATTCTGACTCACTTTATGTTGAAGGAAATCACTGGCTTAGTGAAAAACTTATTAGTGTATCCTGAAAACATGCAGCGCAACATGAATGTCTATGGGGGCGTAATTTTTAGCCAGAGAGTGATGCTTACTTTGGTCGAAAAAGGCATGAATCGGGAAGAGGCTTATAGTGTAGTACAGCAATGTGCTCATCAAGCCTGGAATAAGATTGATGGTGATTTCCGCAAGTTGATTTCAGAAGATGAAACCGTCACCCAAACTTTATCTTCGGTGGAAATTGATGCCTGTTTTGACCCTAATCATCATTTAAAAAACCTCGACGAGATCTATCAACGTTTAGGAATTTAATAATTACTAAAATTAGTTGAATTAATTTAATACTGGAAGTGGTTAGTCTTTTATTTTATAAAAATAGCCACTTTTTTTAGTTGCTTGTATTTTAACGATAAGAAATTTTAAAAAATTATTATTACAACTAATCTTGTTTTTTTACCATAGTTATTTAGCTGATTTTTTTATTTTTCAAGTACGCTAAAAAGCTCAAAATAAATAGCCAGTCAACAAACTGGTACATTTATGTATGCTTCCTAATCAGCCTAATTTATAACCTATATATATAAGTCTGTATTTAAACTAATAATCAATTGATTTAGTATTTAATTGATTATTAATATTTTTACCTGAGAAGTATCTTCGGATTTAATGCATTGTTTTCTTTACTTAGGTACAAAAAGATGAAATTAAGAATTACTGCTTTGCTGCCAATTATTGCAACTATATTCTTGCTCCTTAGTGCAGATATTTGTTTGTCTCAGCAGAACAGGAAAAATCAAGATAATTCCAACTCCCCAAATTATATTGGTGCTGGGGCAACAACCTCTGGTTTGGCTGTATATAGTAAATTTGCTCTCAGTGAGCAGTTTTCTCTACGACCAATGTTACTATTTGACGACTTTGATGAGGATTTTAATGGAATTGTGATTGTTCCTGTTACTTATGACTTTAACCAACTGGGGTCAGGAGTAACTCCCTTCGCTGGTATTGGTGGCGCGACATCTACTAGTGACTTTGATGTGGGCTTAGAATTAACTACAGGGGTCGATTATCAAATTAGTAGAAGATTTACAATCACAGGACTATTTAATGTTCAATTATTTGGCGACAATGATATTGATGCAATTTTTGGTCTAGGATTCAATTTCTAATTAAGAGAACTCCAAAATACTCAAATACTTATAGGTGTTGATGTGTTGATAATTAATTATCGACCTTAGCTACGGCGATCACAATCTAAAAATCTGATCAGCGATCGCTTTAAGATAAAATGAGTCAATCAATCGTGAAAATAGCTAATTATAAACAGAGAAAACAACACTTAATCTATTCCGACTTTAGCTTGTATCTAATTGATTAAATAAGTTGCCGAAGACTTATAATCAGTACATGTTCAAGATTGAGACACATAAACATAATGACCGTAGTCGTCTTTGGCAGTATAAATTTGGATCTAGTGATAGAAGTTTCTCATTTACCGATTAAGGGAGAGACAGTCATCGGCGATCGCTTTTTTTCTGCTGCGGGAGGCAAGGCTGCTAATCAAGCTGTGGCGATCGCTAAGTTAGACACCAAGGTAAGTTTAATCGGTCAAGTTGGCGATGATAGTTTTGGTCGAACTCTAATTGAAGGCTTACAAACTGCGGGGGTGAACACTGACGGTATTACCGTAAATCCCCATACTTATTCGGGGATTGCTTCGATTGTGGTTGATCGTCAGGGTGCGAATACTATTACTTGCGCCCCAGGGGCAAACAGTTTAGTCAGGGAACCAGAATTAGAGCAATTAAAAAAAATCCTTCCTCAAGCCAAAATCGTGCTTTTAGAGCTAGGGATTCCCATTGCCACGGTTTTAAATGCAGCAAGAGAAGCAAAAGCTCATGATTGTTTACTTATATTAGATCCTGCTCCCGTTAAGGGAAATTTACCAGAAGAGCTATATGGCTTGATCGATATTCTTACTCCTAACGAGGTTGAAGCTAGTCAACTTGTCGGTTTTACCGTTGATGGAGTTACTACCGCCAAGCAGGCAGCATCTTTTTTACATCAGATGGGAGTCAAAAATGTCATTATTACTTTAGGAAGTCAAGGCTCCCTCTGTAGCAATACTACAGAAAGTTTTTGGGTCAAACCGATTGATGTCCCTGTAGTAGATACAGTTGCTGCTGGGGATGCTTTTAATGGCGCTTTGACAGCAGCATTGGCATCAGGAAAAACCCTTAAAGAGGCTGTACAGTGGGCAACAGTTGGAGGAGCTTTAGCGGTCACTAAAACTGGAGCTCAGTCTTCACTGCCTAATAAAGAGAGCTTTCAACAGTTATTAAACAAACAACCAAAATTGTGGGATTGATGCCCTTGATGGCTAATCTGGAAACGTTCAACACGAATATTGCCAGATTAGATTTAGTAACTCTTTGCGGTCAAAGGGTTTGGCTAAATTTGCGATCGCACCTGCTCTTTTTGATTTACGAATATTAATTAGCTCAGGTGCCTTGTTGACCATAATTATTGGGACTGTCTGAAAATCGTCATATTTTTTTAGTAGAGTACACAATTCATAACCATTAAGGTCAGGCATTTCGACACTTAATAAAATCAGGCTAGGCTTAAATTCAATCAACTCGCTGAAGGCACTCATCACATCTGAAATAGTTGAAACAGAGAATAAACCTTGTTCCAGATGTTTAGTCAAATCACGCAGAGCATTCAGATCATTATCGACATATGCCACCTTACAGGTATTTTGTAATGCCATAACGGTTTGTTTACTATGAGAATTAACCTCGAATCCACTATCCTCGCCATGCCAGTCTGATTCTGAGATTATTTCAAAAATATTTTTCTTGAGGGGCAAACTAGGTAATTGATCAAAAGGCGACTTAGGCGCGCGCACCACAATAGTATTATCCAGCATCGAAGGATATAAGATTTTCGCGACTATCAGTTCATCGCGATCAATCACAGCACTAATCTGACGGAAGTTTAAGCCTTTAAGCAGCTTACACATGGTTTCATTTTGCTTGGCTGTTAAGCTGCCAATCACTTTATCTTTTACTGTTACTAGATAAGGACGTTGATAGGAAGAGTAAATTTTTTCGGAAAAAGCTTGCCACGCGTCTAATCTTTTTTGGCACTGGTCTGTATAATCTTTTAAATCAAAACGACACAATTCCTTAATCTGGTTAGATCTGGGAATGACCTGGTATTGACAAGAAGTAGGTAAACATAAAAAAGATTCAAATACCTCTCTGGTAATTCTTCTAATTACAGTTATCGCTTCTTGAGCATTAATATGACCTGCTGACAATAACCAAATGATGCTCTGATAATCTGTCGGAAACTCCACATAAGTTTTCAAATCGTTTTTAAACTTAAGACGGGGTTGCTTAATTATGGAGTTGTCAATTTGAGAATTTTGATTGCTCAGACGACGTAAATGTCGTTCTAGTCTCTCGAAAGGAGCTAAAGAATTAGTTGCATACACCATTTGTCCTTGATTGAAATGAATAAAGAAAATAGTGGATTTATAAGCAACCTTCAAACAATTATTTTCTTCTGCATAAGACAGCTCACCTAATATCTCAGGTAATCTATCAGCGAAAAATACTGGCTTATCTTGATCTGTGTGGACAGAATTGAGATGGTTCATTCACTCCCAAGGACACTTACTCAAACAGCAACAATCTTAAAGTACCCATTTGCAGAAGTCGAATAACAATTTGGGAAATAAAATACCCCTCTTAATGATCACTAAAGAGCGCTATGTATATTGGATTACACATCATATCCCGCACAATCAAAATGATCAAAACAATCAAATCTTTGACTATACCTAAACTTGGAGAATACTTTCTTGCCAAAAAATGGGATTCATGCTCCAATAGGGCAAATACTTTGGGATTAGCTAGAATGATCTTAGAAGAATCTACCTTATGTTAATCTCAACAATTGTAAACCAATAACTTTGACAGCTTTTATGGCATTATTTTGAAACAAAGACCTAATCTGTTAGAGATTTAAAAAACTACTATATAAACAGCGAGTGCAAGCAGCAGCTTACATTAACCAAACAGCAACATGACAACTGAAAACATCCATCTACGCTCTGAATTTGTTAACACTCAAGTAATTGCCCGCAATAGCGGCAAAAGATTAGGAGTGGTAAAAGAGGTCTTGGTAGATATAGACCGCAGAGAAGTGGTAGCTTTGGGACTACGGGATAATTTACTTTCAGTCTCTGGAATACCAAAATATATGTATCTCGACAGCATCCGCCAAACTGGAGATGTAATTTTGGTGGACGATGAAAATGCCATTGAAGATATCGATATTGAAATATACAGCAAGCTGGTCAATTGTGAGGTTATTACTGAAGCTGGAGAGCCTCTAGGCAAAGTAAGAGATTTTCAGTTTGATGCCGAAAACGGTGCTGTAAACTCTATTGTTATTGCTTCTTTGGGAATACCACAAATTCCAGAACAATTTATCAGTACTTACGAACTATCTATTGAGGAAGTAGTTAGTAGTGGCCCAAATCGCCTGATTGTTTTTGAGGGTTCAGAAGAAAGGATAGAACAAATATCTGTAGGGCTTTTGGAACGTTTGGGTATTGGTCGTCCTCCTTGGGAAAATGATCGCGAAGATTACTATCCTCAAACTATTAAAGCAGAAAATCAGTTACCAACGGGAACTCCTCTGCGTACTCCCATCTCTACTCCAGTAGATACCAGAGAGCCTGTAATGGAAGAACGTTGGGATGAAGATGAATGGCAAGAAGCACGGGTTGCACCGCCCCCGATGAGGCAACAGGCGGAAGCAATTCCCTATGAGCCAGAATATGAGGAAAACAATTGGGAAGATGCTAACCCAGAAGTTTATGAGGCGCAGGTATATGAAGCACCTCCCGCAAAAGAGTATGAATACGAGGAAGTAACTAATGATGATGTCTGGGATGATGATATTAAACCAGAGCCTTATAATCCTCCTCCTGTAAATATTCCTCAGAAAGAAAAGGCTCCTGAGTATGAAGAAGAGCCAGGATAATTAGGGGTAATGAGTAATGAGTAATGAGTAATGAGTAATGAGTAACAAGTAACAAGTAACAAGTAAGAATTTAATTAAGTAGAGGCGAGGGTAAAAGCTCGTCTTTTTTATTGATGGTAGGTGAATTTGCGATCGCAATATTTCTTGAGAACAACTTGTTAAAATTACTTAAGTTGTTGCCAGTTTTTTACTTTATCTTGAGCAATGAAAGCAAAATGTGCAATATCTTCTTCATTGTTAAATTCGCTTTTGGGTAACCAATAAAACATATTTTTCTGGGGATAGAGCAGAAACCCATCGGGAGTATCGGAAATCCCTTGAATTAAATCCCACTGAAATGTTGACTCGGATAAATTAATCATGCGATGGATAATCTTATCTTTATTTATTTCCCATTCAACCTGTTTATTTTCATAGTTGAGTTTTTTGAAATTTTGAGCAAAGAAAAAGAGATTAATTTTGTTGATCAATAGAAAGAAAGTGCCAAAGACAATAGAAGACCAATAACTATAATCAGAACGAATAAAAACGTTATATAAACCAAGTATGATATTAATTATTCCGATGAGGAGATAAATAACAGCTAGAACTCGATAGAGATTATTACTTTTTCGATGATATTTATATCCTGTAACTATATCTTCAGTTTTCCAAGGATATTTAAGATAAATAGTTTCATCCATTTCTTTGTATTCTTGATAATCTTAAAAATGTATTTTAGTTGCAGAATAATAACTAAAGACTTTTAAACTAATACGGCTCTTCAGTTCCTAGTATGCTAATTTTGTCTATAATGCCTATACAGCAATACTATTGGGCATTTGTCATTTTAACTGTTTCTGTTAGTTTTAAACCTCTGGTAGAATACACGATTGATCTGGTTTTAGTTAACAGTTTGGCATAACAACTACTGAAGAGCCACTAATACTTTTAAACAATCAAGTCTAATGTAACTTTTTATACCTGATC
>CALLPS010000025.1 GCA_938015355.1 uncultured Pleurocapsa sp. | reverse complement strand
GATCATGGTCTGAGAATTTGCTGCTTTTTTAACCAGTCTACCAATATCATTGCCTGTATCCGCCCAACCATGTTGAGCAAATAATAAATATTCAGGATGGCTATTCTTTGTGGTCATAATTGACTGTTGATTTCAATGCGGCTTTTCTGGACTGTTGTTTGATTCCCTGTCCGTGGAGAACTGTTGATGTGACACCACTGGGGGATACTGTTGTTTGATAAGACTGCCAGGAAGAGATTGCCCCTAATAATTCGGAGGGATGATCGACTAAGTAATCTGGGTTATGTTCACTTAATATTTCCGCTGCATTAAATCCCCAAGTAACAGCTACCATAGGGATGCGACTTTTTCTTGCCGATCTAATATCTCTAGTCTCGTCTCCGACATAAATCACGTTAGTTTTATCTAGCTGATGTTCTCTAATGACCTGATTAATTACTCGATGTTTACCAAATATAGCTGTACCTGAGTAAATATAGTCAAATAGATCAGTTAACTGATTTTTTGCCAAAAATATATCGACATTTTCCTGATTGTTGGATGTAACAATACCCAAAACGTAACCCCGACGTTTTAACTCCCACAAAACCTGATCAATACCCTTAATCGAATCTAACTCAGCAATTTCTTTGCTCAATTCTGAGCGAACTCTTCTAATTAAAAAAGGCAGCTTAAAGACAGGTATTTCAGACAGCTTGACTATTTCACGAGAGCTTAAATTCTTGATTAATAATAGTTCTTCTTGGTTTAGCGCTTTATAACCAAACTCGGTAGATAATTGATTAGTAATGCTAGTGACTGCCTGGTAGGTGTCAGCGATAGTACCATCAAAATCAAATAAGATTACCTTTGCAGTCATTTAATCCTCAGTATATGTTTAGATAATAGGTCGAAATTATGGATAGTAGAAATATATATACTTGTCTATGTGAGCCAAACCGTTACTTCTCTCTATTTAGATTAGCATGAGCATTGCGTCGCCACATATCAGGCTTAATTCTTCTCAGGGCGGAGGCACGAAACCGTTGATCCCACTCTGTATCATCAAGAGTGGCTAATTCACTTAATTGTGGCTGAATATTAGCCCTATAAGGCTGAAAATCACTAATATCTGTCTCTTGAGCAAACTTTTGATTCCAAGGACATACATCTTGGCAAATATCACATCCTGCTACCCAACCTGATAAATTATCCGCAATATTTTCTGGTAATTCTGGCTGGCGATTTTCAATTGTATGGTAAGCAATACAGCGATTAGCATCAACTACATGAGGTTGGACAATAGCACCAGTAGGACAAGCCGCTAAACAACGAGTACAAGTACCACAATGACTTGTATGAGATGTATCAGGAGTTAATTCTAAATTAGTTAAAACTTCTCCTAAAAACACCCAACTGCCATATTTTCTGGTGATTAGATTACCATTTTTCGCAATCCAGCCTAATCCTGCTCGTTGCGCCCAAACTTTATCTTGAATGGGGGCAGTATCTACTGAGTAACGAGTGATAATTGAGTCATCATGGGAGCGCAACCAGTTACTTAATGACTTCAGTTTTTTGCCCATGACTTTATGGTAATCTCGCCCCCAGCCATAGCGTGAAATCTTACCAATCTCAGGCTTTTGGGAGTGTTGATGGGGAGTATAGTAATTAAGCCCGAGGGAAATAAGCGATCGCACTTCGGGCAGATAGGTGCTAATATCTTCTCGTTTGGGATTTGCCATCCATGCCATATCAGCCTGATATCCTGAGGCTAGCCAGTCTTGGAGGTGAGAGACAGCTTGATCTTGATGATTATCAATGGCGGCAATACCTACCAAATGAAACCCGATCTCTTGTGCCTGTTGTTTAACCTGGGAACTATTGATCATTAAACATTAGTTTCTGGAGAGGAACATAGATTCCCTAATCAGCATCTTAAAGAATATATAATTAGCTGTTGAATCTAGCCAAGACTAACTTTATCTTAAATTGTACTGCGATCGCTATGTCATATTTTTACTCTTCTCTACTTAGTATATCTTTATTATCTATGGCAGGGGTAGCTTTTGCCTCGGGAACAATCAAAGCGAAGGAACCTCATCAATACCCAGCAGAATTCGTTCAAGACTACAACCAAGAATGTATTCAAACTTCCATGGAAGAAGGATTAGCAGAAATTGAAGCTAAAAGACTGTGTGATTGCACTATCAACGAATTTGAACGGCAGTACAATCTAGCAGAATTTAGAAACCTGACTGCTGCTTCTACCACTGACAAGGAAGCGGAGACTGCCTTGATTGAGGTCGGACAATTCTGCTTTGAACAGATTTTGTATGAACAATAATTATGAACAATAAATAGTAAACAGAGATCTCAACTAATAACCTGATTCTCAATAAACTGCTTGAATAGGGCGATCGCTGGATCTTGAACTTCATGAGCCATGTCAAATTCTTGATATTGAACGGCAACGCCAATCTTATTTAGTTCGTCTCTCGCTTTAAGAGCAGCTGTTAAGGGTACTACAGGATCTTGCTGACCATGAATAATCATCGTTGGCGGATAAGTCCTATTTTCCTCTGTCTGGGGCTGATAATGCAGATATCCACTAAAACTACAGATTGCAGCCAAAGGTAAAGTTAATCCGACATCTAGTGTCATTGCCCCTCCCTGGGAAAACCCCGCCATAATTGTCTTATTCAGAGGTACCCCCGTAGTAGCTTCTAATGAGTTTAACCAATCGAGTAATAGCTGTCGACTTTCCGCCAATCCTGTAAAATCTTTATTTTCCAAAGCATACCAAGCTTTCCCTCCTGGTACTTGAAAATGATCGAAGGGGGCATTGGGAAACATATAGCCAAAGCTGGGGAAGTTAAGTACTTTGGCAAAAGGAACAAAATCTTGATAGTTAGCACCCCAACCATGTAACACCACAAGTAAATGAGTTGGTTGTGTGCCATTCGGCATGGCAGAAATAGCTTCAATAGTTGGCTTCATAAATAATGGTTAAATAGCACAGATATAAGTCTCAATCTTTTTCAGCATATAACTTTCCGCCGTTCCTTGCTTCAATAAACTACTACGATCTGCTTCGAGAGGTCATAGTATAGCCGTACAAAGTTAGATTAGGAAAAAGTTTAGCTATCTGCTCGTAAGGATAAAGGACAAAGGATAAAGGATAAATTTACACTCTCAAGCTGAATGTCCTAAGCCAAATCCGTAATGCTGTATCTAAAACTCACATCTTGCACACCTTTCAAAAAAACTAAATATCTTGAGGTTGATAATCAATTCAATGCCCTTTTTCCCTTGACGCGAAGCTGATCATGCACGGAAACCTTTACCCTTTACCTAAATACCACAGTTAAATTACGGGCTAGTGCAAGATCGTCAGTAAAACCTCGAGAATAGCAAAAAACTTCTTATTTCTCAAAGATGATTAACAATTTTAGATGTATCAATAATAACAATCAAGTTAAAATTTATCTTAAGAATTTCAATTTTATTATTAATATAGATACTAGGTTGTTTGTAAAGATCTCAATTTTCATTTTTTACTCTTAAATTCATAAAAACTTATCTTCTTTTTAAAGATAATCTTCATAAACATTCTTCTATTTTTTGTTTAAAAGCTTTTCTTTTTTGCGGATTTCTCTTGGACTCTAAGCTATATTTTGCCCAGAGGTAAACGCGACGCGAAGCTAGTCCTTTAGGGTACTTTTTTCTTGATAATATCCTCCTTACTTGCGAACCACTTAACTTTATTCCTGTTATATCTTCTAAATATGTTGCTAATCTTTGTGCCGTCCATCGACCAAATTCGTATCCTAGTTCTTCTGGCTCAAGGTCAATTGTCTCTAATAATATTTCTATATATTTTTCTGTAGCTTTTTGATGATTTCCCTTCATTCTTTTGTCTTTAAGGCTCTCTAAGTTATCTGGATCTCCATGCACACACTCTTTTACACACTTTGTTCTTTGAGCAACCGATAAATTCTGCTATTTTTTGCTGTGTTTTACCATCATTTAGCAATAACAAAATTAATATTCTCTCTCTAATGTCTCCATTTTCTTCTCTTTTTAGAGCTTTTTGTAGTTTTTCTTTTTGTTCTGATGTCAAATGGTTTTTGGCTGGCCTCTTTTTTCGCGATCGCTCGTCCTTCAGCCTTGTTATTATACCCAATCTAAATGCCTAACAGCTTAACATCAAGCCCATACTGAATAAGTGGAGAAACAATGGTCTTCCGAATGGATATTTACCTACGGTTAGAGTAAATCTGGAAACTAGTGGCGCAGTAAGTGGCTCGGTACAAATGTCGGAGATCGATATTCCAACTTGGTAGTTCACCCATTTTCCAGTCTTAATTGACTGATGTTTTGATATGCTTCCCAGTTACCCAGTCATCCAGATCCATTAATGCGTAACACCAGTTATTTAGTATTAGCCGTCCAAATCCCCTTCCATAACAGTTGAGAGAGCCTTTCCTGTGCTTTCCTTAAATTCTGCGATATCAACCATATTTAAAATTGCGATCGCCAAAATCATCCCTAAAGCTTGCATAGCAAATACTAAACCGTAAGATAATAGTGGAACACCAAAGATACCCTTGCCAATATCTAAAATTATGCCACCAATTAGGGTAGCTATTCCCCTCGACATCGCTTGGGCTAATCCCCAGGCACCAATAAAAGTTCCAGCAGTTTTGGCAGCAGTTAAATCCAACATTAAGCTAATCCCCCCAACAGTTGCTATTCCCGCAGCAATACCAAATAACACCATCGCCCCTTGCAACATTTTTGGCTGTTGAGTAAAGCCCGCTAAGATAATTAAACCGAAACAAAATGCTACCAAAATACAGCCAATCTTAGTAGATAGTTTTTTACCCAGGCTAGGAATAATCAAAAACCCAGTAAAACTATAACCAATTAAGATACCGATTCCCCAGAAAGCATTAAGTTGAGTAGTCTCACCAATACTCATGCCAAAAACTTCTCCGCCATAGGGTTCTAATACAGCTTCTTGCATAAACAAACCGATGGTTAGAATCGACAAGAAAGCAAAGAAAATACCTGTTTGACGGCTAGTAGTTAAAATCTTAATCGCATGACTCATAGTAATACTGTCATCTCGATTAGTCTGAGTATTGCTTGTAAAACGAGAATACTTTTTTTCAACTCCCCAGGTAGCAATCAAAGCCAACGCTAGTACTAAAAAAGGAACAAAACTAAACACAGAATTAATGGGTGGCTGTAATATCTCTAGGGGAATATTACCAGCAACAATTCCCTCTGTTTCAATTGTCTTAAAGACGATACTGCCAGAAACTCCCCCAATTACAATTCCTACCATTAACATCGACCAAACGATCGCAATTAATTTGGAACGTGTCTCTTCTTCGGTAATATCTACTAGTAAAGCGGTAAAGGGAGTGGAGCTACAGCCAACCGCCAAACCATAGATAGCCATGATTAAACACAGCAGAGCACTCCAGCCAATAGTCTGACTATTCCATACCCAACCACCACTAGCTTCTACTACAGCCCCTAGCTGCCAGACAGCCTGTACTGCCAAAAATACGGCAAAACCAAAAATAGCTGTTCCCAACAATACATAATTAGTACGGTGTTTTCCCAACAATTGTTTATTATCCGATAATTGTCCAAACCAGACTCTTGCAGGGGAAACAAATAGAGAAGTGGCTAAAATTCCTCCAGTAATAGTTGCCGGAATACCTAATTCACTAATCATCACTCGGTTTAAAACAGCGAGGGTAAGTACCGCCATCAAACCTAAACCCATGTTAAATAAGCCTAAACGAAAGATAGTCAATATTCCTACCTGTCGTTTCGGGTGTGGAGTAACTGCTCCAGATTCGGCAAAATTTTCAATAGTCATTTTTTTATGTTGTTAATTTTATTTATGGGGTTAAATATAAAAACTAGAGTCAAAGGCACCCCTAAATCAAACTTATAAATCTTCAGAAATGAGTGATGGAGCAAGAGTCATTTTTTGCTCTCAAAAATAGTCTACAACTACACCATTTAGAAGTATATAGAATTATAATCGCGATCGCCGAACTGATTGGGAAATTAATGTTTTAATAATAAATGGTATTTATGTATTGTAAGTGCCAGAAGTGGAAAACTTATTTTTTGCTAGAAATTCTAACCAAGACTTAAAGCGATCGCAAAATATCTTAATTATTATGTTCTTTCGAGAATAGAAGTTAATAATCCCTGAGTATAAGCTTGATGAACAGCTTGAATACGAGTTTTAGCCTTAAGTTTGGTTACGGCATTATTGATGTGAAATTTAACAGTACGATCACTGATAAATAACTTTTCAGCAATTTCGCGATCGCGCATTCCTTGTGCTAAAAATTGCATCATTTCTTGTTCTCTTTGGGAGAGATTTATATCCTGTTGTGGAGGCTGTTGGTAAAGTAAAGATAGTTTTAGTTGCACAATATTATTGTCTTCTAAATCCAGATATAATTTGCCATTTAAGTTATTAATAGCCAAAGCGATATTCCTGAAAATAGTTTTTGCCACCACATTGGATTCTAAGATTAGCATTGCTTCCAAATAAAGGCGATCGCTTTGATAAGTTAGCCGACAATAGCTGCAATTATTAGCCTTGAGGATTTCTGAAGTTTTTAATAAAATGTAAGTGCTAGAAGTGTCTAAGGGCTTTTCTGTACCGACTAAAGTTAGATGAATATTAGGTAAAATACTTGATATTTGTTCAGAAATAGATATTTTAGTCGATATATCCGCATTTTGACTGGTTAATAATGATTGAGATGCTTCTTGATATAGATTTGCATTATTCAAAGCCACTGCAACTGAGCTACAGAGTATTCTTAGGGCTTCTAAAAACTCTGTTTCGAGTGAATGATTGCTAAAGACAGCTAATACTCCAATTGCTTGTTCGGCAATGGAAATCGGCAACCCAGCAAAGCCTAAAATTTTGTTATCAATTGCCCACTGACGATCTTTCACCCAGGGTTCTTCTGCTAACTGGTTGCTTAAAAAAGGAATACTGTGTTGAGCAATTTTTCCAACTTTATACTTTCCCATCGGTACTTGGGCAAAATCACCATCAATACGAGTATATAAACCCGAAGAAGCCACTAAGTTTAGGATCGTGCGATCGCTATTTAATAGCCAAATTCGCGCAAAAGCACAGTGAAACGTATCTACCAAACCATTTGTTACATTGGCAGCGATTTCTTGTGGTTTGAGACAGCCAGACAAACTTTGATTCAGATGTTCTATTTTTTGTAATTCTAATAATAGTCTAGTAGGATTAATCAAGATATTGCAGTCATGAAGCACCAAAATAAAGCTTGGCTTATAAGTCTATTGAGCTATAAGTTGTTTCAAGCTCCTGTATCAAAAGCTACAAAAATCAGGTTGACTAGAATAGATAATTACTTTGTCAGTTTCAGCTAATCAGCAACTATTTACTTCTACAATTGTAGAATCGCTTCAAAAATATTGAATGAAAAAGATATTAAAAATTGCCTTATTTACTTACTCTACAAAACCTAGAGGGGGAGTAATTCATACTTTAGAGCTAGGAGAAAAATTACTAGAGAATGGACATCAGGTATGTATCTATGCTTTAGATAAGGATAATGTTGGTTTTCATCGTACCTTAAATTGCCCTAGCAAACTGATTCCGACTCAACCTGTTGGCGATCGAGAATTGCTATTACAAAGAAAGCAAAATTATCAAAAAAATACACCAATAAAAAATAACAATTCCCATCCAGTAGACGAGCTAA
>CALLPS010000024.1 GCA_938015355.1 uncultured Pleurocapsa sp. | reverse complement strand
AAATTGAGATCTATTTCGTGAGCAAAATAGAATTTTGTCACCACCTGGGCTTCTAATGCTCCTCCGTTGGAGTTGGACACTGCTTCTGTCCAGATTTTATTATGAGGAATAACAATAGTGTTATCGTCTGGAGTTTGGATTCTCACAGAGCGTAAACCATAGCTAACTACTTCACCGTAATATTCACCAATTTTGATGCGATCTCCTACGCCATAAGGAGACTCAAATAAGCCAACTATCCCTGCAATAATCGAACTGGCATAATCCTTAAAAGCAAAACCTAAAGCTACCGCTACGGTACCAGTTACCGCCAGGATATTTTCTTTAGAGAGATTAAGAAACAGATTCATCAAAACCACCGTCACGGTAGTTAGTACGATCATTCGCAGGAAAGGCAAAAACTGCTTTACTCTCAACCGCCATTCCTTGGCAATTCTTTCAGAAAGCCAAATAATTAATTTATCTAGTAATTTTAAAGTTAAATATGCAGCTAATAAGATAAATATTGCCTGAGCTAACTTATCCGTAGTTATTTTAGAAACAATTTCTTGAGTTTCTGCGGCTGTTTCCTGAGCTGCATCCCCTGCTGATTGAGCCAGGTAATAAAATCGATTGTAAAAAATAGACAATTGAGATCCCTCTTGTGAAGCTATACAAGATATTAGATTAAAAACCCTCAGTAGAACTTGGCTACTGAGGGATGAAAGCAATTATTGGGTTGGCTAATGGGGTACTAACATTAACCTTCCTTGAGTTCCTTATTTTTTGCGCAAGCTTACTAAGCTTTTTTGGCAGCTTTTTTAGGAGGAGGGCTTACTTCCTTTACTTCTGCTTCTGAATAGTTGTTTGTATTCACGCCAGCGTAGTTAACTTTGTTGAAGCGCACGACTACAGGGTAGCGAATACCACTTGTATCTACCGATGCGACTGAGCCAACTTCGTTATACCAATAGGATTCTGGACGAAGAATTCTGACCTTAGAACCTCGTTGAACCATAATTGATTAGTCTCCTGAAAATAGATTTTTATTTTGTTATAGGTTGCTAACGCTTCATCCTAGTATGGACAAAGCTTAAAGTAACCGAGTTTTGTGGTAAGAAAAATACCCAAGGCAATTTCTTATCATGTTCTTTGGCTACATAAAATGCAAGCCATTGAACTTCACTGTCAAGTTTATCAAACCTACCTAGTCAAATATTCTTACGAAACATAACAATTTACAAGGTGGAGCAATTTAAAGCCAGTCTCTCTCAGGTTTAACCATAGCCCAAACTAATCTGTCCAGGGGATAAGGTAATTTCGGTAGTTGCCCCAGGCGATCGCAATTTTACCATTAACTTTCCCTCTTTGGTTACACCGACAACTTCCCCAGGACAACCATTTAAGTCAATTTGTTTACCCAAGCTATGGCAAATCTTTAAATATTTGGCTAACAATTTTTCAATTCCAACTGCTAGATAATATTCATATCCTAGTAGTATTCCATAACTAGCGATCGCTGTTAATTCTTCTAGAGAGCTAATACTATTATTTTTTTGGTTTTGATAGTAAGACTTTAAATTAATACCAGGTTCAGGTACAGAATTATGCCAATTAATTCCCACTCCGACAACCGCCTTCGTTAGTTTATTATTCTTGTTTCTGGTTTCAATTTTAATCCCACCTAACTTGCGTTGATCGAGAATTAAATCGTTTGACCATTTAATAGTTACAGGTAAATCATAATATCTTAAAACAGTAGCGATTCCCCAAGCAGTTGCCATCACTAAATGAGGATAATTATTAATCTCCAAATCCAGATCTAGACCTACTGAGAGATATAGTCCCCCCGTTGCCGAAACCCAAGTATGTCCCCATTGTCCTTTTCCTGCGGTTTGTTCTAGAGCGATCGCACCTAGAGGACATGGTATACCACTATCGATTAATTCCCATAGTTTAGTATTAGTTGACAGAATACAATCATAAAAAACCAAAGGGATTGACTTATTAAATTCGATTTTAGGAGTGAATATTTTATTCTGATGCAGTCTATGCCAAAAATTTTGATATTGCTTGATCTTAAAATTCAATTCACTACTTTAATCTAGCTGGTTACAAAAGATATATTATCATTTTTATTCTATCCTTAAGGTTTTATATTTACTGACGATGGTTTGACATCAAATCATAATCGACTCTTTGATTTAACTCATGGTAAGTAACCGCTTTTACTGACTGCCAAAAAGGCATAGTTAATAAATTTGTCCAAACAATCCAACAAATAAAAAATAATAAGCCCAAATAAACATCATTAATATTAATTTCACTCACAACAAATCTTTCTATTCCCCATAACAAAAAGCTTAAAACTATAATTACGAAGAAAAAACTTATTACCCAGACAGGAAAAACCAAGAAAAATGACTGAAGTATAATACTAAATATTTTTAACTTTTGCTTAGTTAATGAGTAGCTTTGACTAATTAGGTTAAATAGTTTGTCTGTCTGATTACCAGTCAAGCCGAAATCAGTCAGAAATAATCTGACATAAGATAATGTTGATGCCAGAGAAAATAATAATATAATTCCCCAAAAAAATGTCCAAAAAGCAACACCTTCTTCTTTGTCTATTATCTGATTAAGATTATCAACTATAGGACTGTTGAATATTATTTGTAATAAAAAAGCTATGCATATTAATAATATGATAATGAAAAAATAGCATAAAACTATAGCAATAAGAATAGTAAATATAGTAACTAATGCTGTAAACATAAAGATAAATAAAGAACGGATAGTAAAATATTGCTTATGTTCAATATTATCTGGTTGAGCGACTAATTCATTTAAACTTAATTTACTAATCCAAGCTGCGATCGCAAAATATCTCGCCCATCCATACACAGGAACAAGTAACCACAAATGGGCGATTAAAGAAAGCTTTAAATACTTTTTCCAATTCTGCTTATAAATAGCGATCGCGACAGTAATCGTATTACCAACAGTAAAATCTGGAACAGGAATCATAAGGCTTGAAAATTGAGATAGTTTATAGTTACCAAATACTAAGTTGATTATTTTTTTGAGTCAACTGATAAAAAACTACAGCTTTAACTGATTGCCAAAATGGTAATAGTAATCCATGAGAAAAATATAAAACAGTAGGAAAGAAAAGAGCGAGGAGATATCTTTTATCTGGCTGCATGACATAGAATATTAGTGTCACGAAAAACATGGTTATTAATACTAATAAATATATGGGAATAGAAATAAGGAATGACACCCAAATAATTTGGTATATTTTAAACATATTATTTTTGGTTAAATGGTAAC
>CALLPS010000023.1 GCA_938015355.1 uncultured Pleurocapsa sp. | reverse complement strand
GGGATTCGCTGATGGCTTTTTGTAGTCTGTCTCTCTTTCTTTCTTTGTCGATGGGATCATAGAATGTTAAATCGTGCCAGCGATTGATAAAGTCATCTACCTGTGATGATGCTAAATCTTGCAGCATGAAGTGAACAAAATCTTTTTCTGCTAGGGTTTTTTGTTTATAGCCAACGATGCGAGAAGTAACGATTATATTTACTTCGGGATATTTTTGTTGGAAATTAATAATTTCGGTAATAACTTGTTCTCTTTGAGATGGTTCAAATACTTCATCTAAACCATCAAATAATATCGTCGCTTTACCTGTATTTAATTTATCTTGAATATAGGCAATATCTAAACAGGAGATAATGCTGCTTGGGGAATTAATAAATTCCAATAAGTTTTGACATTGTGCTGCTTTTAGATCGCGATTATAAGTACGCAATTCAACTAGTAAAGGAAGAGGATTATTGTCTAATTCTTGCTCTGGTAATTCTGTCCAGTGTAGGGCGATGTATTGTAATAAAGTAGATTTACCCGAACCAGGATCGCCTAAAATTACGATCTGTTTGTGTTCTTCATCGGCAACAACTTCTAATACGGATTGTAATGGTTGTTGGCTATAAAATTGATTATATTCTTCTAATTCTTGTAAAGTTAATTCTTCTTCGTCTAATTGTCCGCTATCCCGCAACATCTTTTGATGTTCTTTGGGGATTTCATATACTTGAGGAATAAATTCTCGTACTTCTCGAACGTTTTGAGCAACAAATATCCGCCATAGTTTTAGTTCATCATATGCAGCCCTGCTAGTATCTAAACTATCAAGACGCAGGTTGCCATAATAGTCTTGAATTAGTTTTTTATATTTAATTAGTTGGTACTGATTTTGATTTACTGTCTCTACTAGATCAATATCTACAGTACTTATTCCATTAACAAGCCTGTCTATACTTTTGGGTTTATTTATCTGTTGCCAAATAAATTTAACTCGCCGACAAAACCGCTTACTAATTCTTGCCCAAGCAAAGTCAGCAGGTAATTCTAATAATTCCAAATCTGACCATAATTGTTTAAGATGGCTATAATCTACAGCAAAATTTGACGACTGCAAACTTTTACCAAGTATTCCTTGTAAATCATGATTAAAAATAAATGCTTTAATTGACTCAAGATAAGCTATTAACTCTTCATCGCTAAGATCGGCATCTTCTAATTCTTGCTGAAATAAAGCTAAAAATTCTTTAATTAACTGTCCCGTTACTACCTGTAAATTAGTACGAGTTGCTAATTCTAAATTACTATCAATATAGTCTTTAAATAAAACTTGAGTATATTTGCTTGCACCATCCCGTGATAACTCGATGAGAATTTCCTGGAAGAAAAATCCAATACTATTATTGACTCCCCAAGCAGTTAACCAATCCATGACATTTATGATATTGACTGTATATAATTAAGAGCCTCAGTAGCACGATTATAAACCTCGATACTAACATGTGCTGGATTTGCCACTATTGTTTCTAGTTTAGTAGACAGTTGAGCAATTATAGGTCGAACGTTACGAATATTTCTGATATCTCTAAGACAATTAGCAACTAAAAAGAGATTTTTATATTCACAGTTCATACCATCCTTGTCTACAATACATTGCAGTAAGATTGCTGACCAAGTTTCATCTAGAATATTAACTATCAAAACTAAAATTTCGTGCCAAGTTCCATCTTGATATCTAGCGATAAAATAATCTTGTTGAATTATTTCAATAGTCAAAGTTCTTTTCTTTTCAAATAGATGAACAATATGAGCCGCACAGAAATACTCCAAGAAAGTTTTGTGAATAAAACCATATTTACCATCCCCAAGAAAACATAATATAAAACTACGTTCGGTAATATCTTTAATAAAGGCACGGGCGACAAATATAGCTTTACTATCAATTTTTGTTTGCAAATATCCTCTTAAAATTTCCTCCAAATCATCTTCATCAATAACTAAAGAATTATTGATAACCACGCCATCATGTTGAATCTTATGAGCTACCAGCCGCAGCATGGCTATTTTATCTTTATAAGTATTACTATCATTTAAATAAGCTCTAACTTCTGGATCTTCCCTTTGATTAAAAGGTAAATACTTATCAGCTTCCCATTTATAAAGCAATATCTCTGATGCTCGTTCATATAAAGTTGCTCGATCCCTCGGCAATTCCTCATGACGATTAAGAATTGCCATCATTGTCAGTAATAAAGGATTCCCTGCAAGTTCTTGGAAGGCGGGATAATTTCTAATAGATTTCTTCAAGCGATCGCATCTTTTTTCTCTTTCTGTTACATTAATAAAAGCATATTTATGCCATTCATCAACAAAATTATTAATTTGTTCAGGATCAAAATCTTGCAACAAAAAAGTACTAAAGCCCGCATTCTGTAATTTACTTCTTTGTTGCTCATAACCAATAATACGAGAAGTAATTATAATTCTAGTTCGAGAATAATTATGCTGAAAATTAATAATATCAGTTACGATATTATCTCTAGTTGCGCGATCGACAATTTCATCTAAACCATCAAACATGACAATAGACTGATTATTTTTGAGCCATAAATCTAGAGCATGTTGGTTAAGATTACCTCCTTTTACTCCCGAACCATGCTGTATATATTTTAGAAAACTATTACAGTTACCATCCTGATAATTTCCAACATAATTCTTTAGTTCAATTAATATTGGTAATTCTTTGATCGATAAAGTAACAATTTCTTCTTTTGTCCATTGCATAACTTTGTAGCGAGTTAAAGTTGACTTTCCTGCACCTGGATCGCCAATCACTACCATATATTGATAAATTTGACTCTGATTAATTAGATCCAAAACAGATATGCTAGGTGAACTGCGATCGCTATAAACAATTACATTTTGTGGTGTAAAAATATTCCATAATTGCAGTGGATTTTCCCAGGCACTAATCGCTAAAGCATCTAAATCTAATCGTCTATAAGCAGTATTCAAATTTTCCTGATATTTATTTAAATCAAAATCAGGTAAGATCGGTGCTTGCTGTTCTAAAGTTTCTTTAATTTGACGTAAATTTTCGGCATTTAATAATTCTCTTAATTCCTGAGATGCTGAAACTAGACGATTGATACGCTTAATATATCTTCTTGATACTTTTTCCCAGTCAAAAGTATCAGGTAAATTTTGATAGTCTGAATTACTATTAACTAAATAGTTCCAAGTATTAACTAACCTTGCTACATTAAAATTACTATTGTCCGAACCAATGCCCAATTGCTTCTCTACAGGTTGACCTAAAACAACCAAAACAGACTTTTCTCTGATAAAATCTGCTAGTATATTTGCATAATCACTAATCTCTTCATCTAGTAGATCGGCATCTTCAAGTTCTAATTGTATCTGTTCTAAAAACTCTTTCTGAGCCTGTCCAAAAGCTATCTTGATTGGTTCTTTTTTAGCCAAATCAAATATTTGTCCAGCACTATTTTTAAAAAACTCTTTGATATACTCCTCTAATCCTTCACCTGCCAACTTGACTAAAACATCTTTGAAGATAAAACTAGCAGCATTAGATATTCCCCACGCAACGAGCAAGTCTACCACAGATTTAATCCATTGTTACTACCATAGAAATTCAGTATAGCCAGTAGATCGAACTTGAAATCTTAGACAAACCTAAAAATATGAATAAAAGTCTAATGTCTTTATTGATATGGTTATACAATAATCAACAAATAGTTAATGAGTCAAAAATATAAAGCCACAGGAATTATTTTAAAAGGATCTTCAATTAAAGAAAACGATCGCCTGGTAACAGTATTAACTCCTGAACATGGTTTGATTCGGGCAGTTGCCCCAGGAGCCAAAAAACACAAGTCACGATTGCGAGGTAGGACAGAATTATTTGTCGTTAATGAGTTGCTATTGATTAAAGGGCGATCGCTTGATAAGATCATTCAGGCAGATACTCTTTATACCTATCCTGGTTTAAGCCGAGATCTTGGTAAGTTAGCGACGGCTCAATATTTGGCAGAATTGTCTATTGCCTTAGCCATAGATGAACAACCTCAAGTAGAATTATATGAGTTGTTTAATGAGCATTTGAGACGGATTGAAGCCTTTGCGATCGGGGATTCGGTATATCCCTATTTAGCCCAGGCGGTATTTCATTTAACAGCGATCGCTGGTTTAACCCCCCAGGTATTTGACTGCTGTGTAACTCAAAAGGTTATTCCCCCTAATTTGGCTTCGACAACCTGGCGAGTAGGCTTTAGTTTTGCAGGGGGAGGGATCATTGATCTTAATGCATCCCAGGATAAGCAGCCAGATCTCGATGAGGAAGAGAATTATAATATTCGTTTACCAAGAATCGAGCAGCGACTTAACGGGATGGAGTTAGCTCTTCTGCAACAGTTGGGGAATCATAATTTACCGTCAGCAGAATTATTTACTGCCCAAGAAAAGTCCCATTTTGATTTAGAAGTTGCCTGGATCAGAATTGAAAAAGTATTGCGAGAATATATCCAATATCATATAGGTAAGACAATTCGTTCTGCGAATTTAGTAGATAATCTCTACGTTGAATTTTAACTTTCTTTTTTGTATCAGCCCTAATATCTCGATCTAAACAATGCGACTGTCGTCATCCGAAACTTCAGATAATCAAGAAAATCCAACTCTTTTAGCGACTCCCAATAACTCTCAAGGATTTGCTCCCGTATTAAAAAACAAGCAGTTTTTAATCTTATGGAGTGGTCAGATATTTTCCCAATTGGCAGATAAAGTTTATCTGGTGTTGATGATCGCCATTGTTGCCCATCAATTTCAACAACCAAATCAGCCTATTAGTCAATGGGTATCCCCGATCATGATCGCTTTTACCATTCCTGCGGTGTTATTTGGCTCGGTAGCAGGGGTATATGTCGATCGCTGGCAGAAAAAGCCTGTGCTGGTAGTTTCTAATTTACTGCGAGGAATTTTAGTATTGACTTTGCCTCCTTTATTACTCGTATCCCAGGGACAAAGCCTATCTACAGCGATTCCCCTAGGATTTGCCTTGATGCTGCTCATTACTTTTGCCGTTTCTACCTTCACTCAATTTTTTGCCCCCGCAGAGCAAGCCGTAATTCCCTTAATTGTTAAAGATCAAGATTTACTTGCTGCTAATTCTCTTTACACCACAACCATGATGGCATTGCTGATTATTGGTTTTGCCATTGGTGAGCCATTGTTAGATCTGGCGGACAATTTAGCGACTCAGGTTAGTTTACCTTCAGGTATCGGTAAAGAAATCCTCGTCGGGGGCGCATATGCGATCGCAGGGATGATTTTGCTGGTATTAAACACAGGAGAAAAAAGAGCATCATCGACTAAAGAAACTCCCCATGTCTGGGCTGATATTAAAGATGGTATTGCCTATCTGGGACAAAATAGTCGCGTGCGGAATGCTTTGATTCAGTTAGTAATTTTATTCTCGATCTTTGCGGCTTTAGCTGTCTTAGCTGTAAGTTTGGCGGATCAAATTCCCCAATTAGAAGCGGATCAGTTCGGCATTTTGTTGGCAGCCGCAGGAGTTGGTATGGGAGCTAGTGCCGCTATTTTAGGCAGCAAAGGACAAAATATTAATCGTGCCCGTTTAAGCTTAATCGGCTCAATTGGTGTAGCTGCTTCTTTGACAGGCTTGTCTTTTGCCACTCAGAGTTTAGGGTTGGCTCTAGGGATGACAGCATTATTGGGGGCATTCGCTGCATTAGTTGGGGTGCCAATGCAAACTACAATCCAGTCCAAAACTCCAGAATCCATGAGGGGTAAAGTTTTTGGCTTACAAAATAATGCCGTTAATATTGCTCTATCTTTGCCTTTGGTATTGGCGGCGGAAGCAGAAACACACTTCGGTTTACCAGGGGTGATTTTGGGTTTAGGGGCGATCGCATCAGGGGGAGGAATTTTAACTTGGTATATGCTACAGGCTGAGAGTTGAGTGGTTCAACGCCAATAATATAGTCATTCCAATTAATTTCTGTCAGTTTATCTGTACCAGAAGTAACAAGTCCTAAAGGATACCGAGCACGCATATAACGAGTAATAAGAAGTACCGCCCATTTGCCACAATATTAAACATTCATCTGTTTCTTATTTGGAATGACTATAATTGATCAACACGGGGAGCGATCGCAATTTAAGCAACGCAACTATTGCTCCCATGTTATAATTATTTATAAGGCAACAAGAAAACAGCTACACTCCTTGTCTGGAAAGAAATACAGGCTCAATGCAGGCTCGAATTTTTAAAAAAATATCCCCGAAAAAATCATTTTTTTTTGACAAACGATCGCATTTCGTGGTTGAATCAAAAAATACTTTTCATAATGGAGATATTAGGGTTTAAAAATAAACACAACCACTCCCATTATAAAAATAATTTTAACAAAAGAGCAATCGCAGAGTCAAGATCTAATATTAAAAAAATTTGCCAGTACAAAAGTACTTAAAAGATTAATCCTCTAAGATGCATTAGGATCGCTGTAAGCGGGATTAGTAAGAAACTCTTCATCCGTTAGACTTCTTAAAAAAGCAATCAAATCATCAATTTCCGATTCAGTAACTTCAAAACCTTTAATAAAGCCACTTTTATAAGGATTTGCGCTGCCAACTCCTGCATATTCCCCATCGGATATAGTTCGCCCTCCCGCCTGATAATGGGCGATCGCATCACGTAAAGTTGCCACGCTACCATCGTGCATATAGGGGGCAGTTAGGGCGATATTGCGTAAGCTAGGAACTTTGAAACGTCCCATATCTTTTGCTTCCTGAGTAAATTCCTTGATGCCAATATTTTGTGGCGGATAACTACCTTCCCCATCAATGTTATATAAACCTGTATTGTAAAATGCGGTTTCAGTAAATTCTAAATTTTCGTGTTTGATCGAATCGCTAAAGTTGATGCCGCCATGACAGTGAAAACATTCCATGCGTTCACTATTAAATAGTACTTCTCCTCGTTTAGCCGCCTCAGTGATGGCGCTAGTTTCCCCTTGATAACGATAGCGGTCATAGGGGGATTTAAATGATACCAGGCTTCTTTGAAAAGATGCGATCGCTTTGGTAAGATTACTGATATTTAGAGGTTGCTCTCCAGGAAACGCCTTCGCAAACATCTGACGATATTGGGAATTATTTTGCAACCATTGCAGCATTTCCTGTTCTTGTCCCACCATACCCATCTCCAAGGGATGTTCTCCAAAAATGGGAATTAATGCCTGATTTTCTAGGCTAGTCATCAGGGGATTTGCCCAAGTAAGGACAGGGCTGTATGCGACATTTGCCAAACCCATGGAGTTGCGGGAATGCATTTCGTTAGTCGATCCTACCGCTACTTTCTTACCATCAGTAAAAGCTAAAAACTGCTTATGACAAGTGGCACAAGAATATTCCCCTGTAATAGATAAACGTGGTTCATAAAATAGATGTCTACCTAACTCCACTTTTTCTACCGTCATCGGATTATCTTCAGGGATAACGGGTTTTGGTGTCCATTCGGGTAAATTCCAATTATAGGAACTTGCTACAGCTAAATGCCCATCCATAGCCATAACTTTACTCAAGTTTATGGATAGACAAATAGATAGTACAAAAGCCATAAATAGGTACAAAATGCGATCGCCCATTAGAGATATTTCTGTTGAACTTGTTTCTTCGGAGTTAGCATATTTAGAGGGATCTCAATTTACTAAAGAAAGCTTTTAATTAAAGCTTTTAACTACAGGTTTTAAGTAATCTTGTTTGGCTAAAAGCTAGAGCAAAGCCTTTTACTGTACAAAAAAGAAATTTTGTTCTCCCTCGGAGGTGTTGTCCCCAGACAAGTTAAGATTCTGCAAAATCGGCAGACAGTCTCCATCTTCAGGAGAGGACATACAACCATTAGGAGTATTAGCTTGATTAGTGCTTAAGTCACTCTGGGATAATAATTCAGCTAGATCGGCAATGACGACATTTTTTTCCGCATCAAAATCTTCTAAAGTGACGTTGACACGATTAGGATTATTGCAACCAAACAAATTACTTTGGGCTGAATCCGAACAACCAGTACTACCGAGGTGAATTAGATAAGTATTACTGCTAGCATTTTGATGACCTTGATGTTTGCTATCAGTATTTTGACCATGAGTACCATGAGCATCATCTTCACCTTTATTACCATGATGAATGGACTGACTAGGGTTAGTTTCTCCGACATTGGCGATCGCTTTTTCTGTTTCCAGATCTACCCGCAAGAATTTATAACCCCCCTGCCAATTCCACCACATAGAAGTTAAATTAAGGGGGGAAGGTGCGATCGATGCATCGTCATGATTTAGTTTTTGCGGAACTCCTAGAGTAAACTGGAGGCTCTCATAATCACCTTCGGGTACTGTGCCCATAATCATGGTTCTAGTTTCTTCTGTCCCATTGTCACAGGTGCTGGTGCCATCTTCAAAGTCTAGTAATGCCACGTTTTGATGCTGCCATTTACCATCTTGTTCTAATTCTAGAGGAACAGCATTTCCGTCTATATCAACTAATGTCACGTCAGATATATAAAAACGGAAGTCTGTCGGGGTAATATTTGATTGAGCTAAACCAACCCCATCGTAGCTTTCACCACAGACAAATTCTTCCTCTCCTACCCACCCTTCAAAGTTAATAGTAATTTCTTCTACATCAGATTGAGCTTGAACAGCACCAGAACTTAAGGCAATACTAAGAGCAAGTAAGATAGATTTTTTAGTGGATGTTGAAAACATTGATTTTAATTAAGATAGATTTTAAAAATATAAATAGTTATTAGTTTTTTTGAACTATTTTGCTGAATATTCGGTTAGTTATCATAGTTCAGAATAGCGATCGTTGTCTAAAGACAGCTTGTCAAACTTAGTAATTTTTTTAGTAATTTTTTTTAAATAATGAAGTCACTTTGATTTTGTCTAACTTTGCTTTACCCATACAGCTTTCAGAAAAACATCACCTAAAAAAGGGATATTCAGTCGAATATCCCCAGATAATTAAACTTGAAGTAACTGATTACTTAACAGCAACCTTTGCACCAGCTTCTTCCAGCTTAGTTTTAGTTTCTTCAGCATCTTCTTTAGGTACACCTTCTTTAATCGCTTTAGGTGTAGATTCAACCATTTCTTTAGCTTCTTTTAGACCCAAGCCAGTAATGGTACGTACCACTTTAAGAATGGCGATTTTCTTGTCTTTGGGTACTTCTTCCAGAATTACATCAAATTCAGTTTTCTCTTCGGCAGCTTCTCCACCGCCAGCAGCACCAGGAGCAGCCATTACTACTCCAGCAGAAGCAGCAGCACTTACGCCGAAAGTTTCTTCAATTTGGGAAACTAGCTCCGAAGCCTCTAAAAGACTTAGAGATTTCAACTTTTCGAGAATTTCATCAGTTGCAGCAGACATATACTTTACTCCGTGATTGATAAATAGTTAATTGAGTTAATTGTGTAGATGTGTCGAGGGATAATTTCCCAGAAAGGTCTATTCTTCTTTCTCAGAAACCGCTTTGATGCCTCGAGCCAGTCCACTGGGGACTTCTTTAATACCCACAGCTAGCTTAGTAGCCAGAGCATTAATCGAGCCAGCAATCTGAGCGTATAGCTCATCTTTGGTTGGCAAGTCACCAAGAGCTTCAACTTGTTCTTTGCTTAAAGCTCGACCTTCCATTACGCCACCGCGCAATTCAGTCTTTTTGGTTTCCTTCTGAAATCCTTTGTAAGCTTTTACTGCTGCGCCTATTTCTTCTCCAGTAAAGAGAAAGGCGGTAGCACTGCCTAAGAATTCCTGCATCGGTTGCCAATTTTCATCACCGTCAATAGCCCTGTTCATCAGGGTATTTTTGGTAATCTTGCAGCTAGCACCGCTAGGGCGCAAACGATTACGCAAGTCAGTTATTTCTGCTACTGACAACCCTTCATAGTTGATTACAAAAGCTAACTGAGTATCGGTTAAGCTTTCTTTTAGTTCAGCTACTATTTCTTTTTTATTGGCGAGGGTTCTCCCCATCCTCTTTCACCTCCTTTTTAGTTAGAATCTTTCGGGTCAGGGTCTCCGCCGCGAAACGACGGGGCTCGCACTAAAGCACTAGCTTCGCGTCGCCTGACCGTTGGTCAACATCTTAGTCAACATCTTAATTTTGAGATAGCGAGGTTTTCTCACCCTCTCTTGATGTCCAAAACGAAGCAACCCCCAGCTTCTTGCCAGAGGTTGCCTAAGTTCTCAACCATACTCTAACTAAAGAGGGTGGTTCAAAAAACTGATAGACATTGACCTCGGCAGGAAATTAAGCGCATCAGCACGCCTGCTGTCTTTGGTACTAGTCGTTTAGTATTTGATATTTAATTGTAGTGTTTTGAGCAAAAATTATCGTTTAGGCTGCGTCCGTTAAACTTAAATCTTGTAAAGCACTGATATCAACTTGAATTGATGGACCCATTGAAGCGGAAATATATACAGAACGCCAATAACGACCTTTTGCTCCTGAGGGGCGATTTCGGTCGATGGTTTCCTGTAAAGCTTTAAGATTTGCTAACAAATCTTCCGCAGAAAAAGATGCCTTACCAAACATAACATGAACGATGCCAGTTTTGTCAGCTCTAAATTCTAATTTACCAGCTTTAAATGCTTCGACTGCTGGCTGGAGATCGGCGGTAACGGTTCCTCCTTTAGGGGAAGGCATAAGACCTTTGGGCCCCAAAACTCGCCCTAGTTTAGCTACTTTAGGCATCATGTCAGGAGTAGCAATCAAGATATCAAAATCCATCATGCCTTTTTGAATATCTTCAATTAGTTCTTCAGAACCGTAAATTTCTGCTCCAGCTTCTTCAGCTTCTTTAACTTTTTCCCCACGGGCAATTACAGCTACTCTGATGGTTTGACCTGTTCCTTTAGGCAAACTTACGGTAGTTCTTAATTGTTGATCCGTATATTTAGGGTCTATCCCCAGTCTAATATGAGCTTCAGCAGTCTCATCAAACTTAGCTGTTGCGGTTTCTTTCAATAGACTTAATGCTGCGAGGGGATCGTAGATTTGATCTTCGTCTACTTTTTTGACCAATTCTCGCATTCGGCGAGACATTTTTTTTGCCATGATGTTCTCCTTGGGTAACTAGCGAAGCAACTTGCCTCTCCCCATAATTGATGTATTGGTTGTTTCTTTTCGTAACTGGTTACAGAGTGTTTTAAAGCTTATTCTGCAATCGCCACACCCATATTTTTCGCTGTCCCTGCCACGATTTTCATCGCTGCTTCAATGTCGTTAGCATTGAGGTCGGGTAATTTGGTTTGAGCAATTTCCTGTAGCTGAGCACGAGTGATCGTAGCCACCTTTTGCTTGTTGGGTTCACTTGCTCCTTTCTCAATTCCCGCTGCCTTCTTGATTAAGACGGATGCAGGAGGTGTTTTGAGAATGAAAGTAAAACTTCTATCTTCAAATACAGAGATTTCTACAGGAATTACTAATCCTGCTTTATCAGCTGTTTTGGCATTGTATTCTTTACAAAATGCCATGATGTTTACACCATGTTGACCCAGGGCTGGACCAACGGGGGGTGCAGGGTTAGCTTTTCCCGCAGGAAGAGCTAATTTGATTAAGGCGACAACTTTTCTAGGCATCTTTTAGTTTTGTTTTTCAACTTGATTAAACTCCAATTCTACTGGAGTATCTCGTCCAAAAATAGATAATAAAGCTTTGAGCTTACTTCTTTCTGGACTTACTTCAATTACTTCCCCTTCAAACTCTTTGAATGGGCCTGAGAGGACAGCAATTTTATCACCGATCTCCATGTCAATTTTCATGACTGGTTCTTGTTCTTCAGATTGCTTGAAGATACGTTCCACTTCGGCGCGAGATAGGGGTAAAGGCTTGACATGACCTCTTCCTCTACCATAACGACGTTTTTGTTCTGCCCCAACAAAGTTAATCACATTCGGGGTATTTTTGATTACCTGCCAAGCATCATCATCCATCAACATCTTGACTAGAACATAGCCAGGAAAAACCTTCTCGTCACTGGTGTAACGGGAACCGTCTTTACGAATTTTGACGCTTGGGGTTTGGGGGATCTGCACTTGTATTATGCGATCGCTTATTTCCAGAGTTTGAATCCGCATATCAATATCGGTCTTGACGCGCTTTTCACATCCTGAAGCAACTTGCACTGCATACCAGCGAGGACTACTTTTGGTCGTTACGTTAACCTTTACCTCTTCTGGCTGCTCGTTATCATCTTCTGGTAGGTCTGCGGGATTGGTCATAATTTTTAAAAAATATCAAGTAAATATCTTTTCTGCTCCCCAGGCAAAGAATTGATCAATCAAGTAAATAATTGTAGACACAAGAATAACCATCAAAATCACGGCGGCGGACTCACTCACTAATTGCTGACGAGAGGGCCAAACAACCTTACCTAATTCTTCCTTGGTTTTGACGACGAAGTCAGCAGCACCATTGCCTTCTGCTACTTCTTTAGTTTCGGGTTGTTCTTTTTTTACTATACTTTTATCTTTTTTAGCCAAAATTACTGCCTCTTAAGAGTATTCGCTTAAATAATCTAAATTTACGGTTGTTATGAATCTCAACTACATTTTAATATTACTTAAAGCTTAATTCCTAACCAATTATTATCTAAACAATTAGCTAACATGAGCAGGCTGTGATACGAGCCCTAAGTTAAATGCTGAAACTAGCCTCTGGGTTGGCGACTTAGCATTCATTACCAGAAGCACTTGCTTGCGACATGCTGTTGGATTACGCGCCTTGGAGGACTTGAACCCCCGACATTTGGTTTTGGAGACCAACGTTCTACCAACTGAACTAAAGACGCATGCTAGCTTTAACTGACTTTAGTCAAAGCTTTCCAATTATACCGCATTGTCGAATCTTTCTCTAAATTTTTTTTTAGACTGTCTAAAATATTTGCTCTACTTGATCGGACGATCAAAACGCTGCTTGATTCTAGTTGCTTTACCAACGCGATCGCGTAAATAATAGAGTTTAGCACGGCGTACTTTCCCACGACGTTCTATTTTGATTTTATCAATCATCGGGGAGTGCAATAAAAATACTCTTTCTACTCCTACTCCTTGAAAGACTTTGCGAACGGTGATGGTTTCGTTGATTCCTCCGTTCTGTCTAGCGATAACTGTGCCTTTATAGGGCTGTACACGCTCTTTATTTCCTTCGGTAATTCTTACCCCTACTTCTACGGTGTCTCCAACATAGA
>CALLPS010000022.1 GCA_938015355.1 uncultured Pleurocapsa sp. | reverse complement strand
TGACGTTAAGTTGTTTTTCCCTTTAAGCAATGCGGTTTTTGATGCGGGAATTGCCACCTGGGAATCTAAAGTTTTTTACGACTATAATCGTCCTATTAGAGCGATTCGCGAACTAGGAGAATTAGGCTTAATTGGAGAATTCAACGCCGATTTAGGTGGTTTTGCCATTGAAGCTTGGCAGCCAGGTTTAGGGACTCAAACTATCTTAGCGGAAGATTTTCTGACTTACCAAACACCTGGAAGTGACTCTTCCCCCCCTTTTGCCGAATATACTTCAGGGCATAGCGCTTTTAGTGCCGCAGGAGCAGAAATTCTGCAATTATTTACTGGCTCCGATCAATTTGGTGCAGATATCAGCTTTGAGTCTGGAGAGTCTCGCTTCGAGCCTGGGATTACACCCCAAGCAACCACTATCTTAGATTGGGAAACCTTTACCGAAGCGGCTGACGAGGCGGGTATTTCTCGTCTTTATGGTGGTATCCATTTTGAAGACGGGGATATTAACGGTCGTATTTTGGGCAGGGAAGTCGGCAATGCCGTGTTTGAACAAGCTCAGTTTTATATTGATGGTGGAGTAGAGTCAGAAGAATCAGACTTATTTGGTGAAACCATTAACGATGACGATTTACTCATAATTATTTTTGACCCCTCTAATCCCACAAAAGGTTACACGGATTTTGCTCGGGACACTTTCGGCGATGTCTTGATCCTTTCCGAGGAAACCGATTTCCCTGACTCTAATGAGCACACTACAGAAGACACTTTCGACTTTGCTTGGGATCATCCCGTAAATATTGACAATTTTGATTTACTAGATCTTGAACAGCGAGGGGGGCACATCAATCTTTATGGCACAGACGAGAGTATTCTAGGCAGTTTTGATATCTCTAGCTCTAATCTCACTCATGATGGTAATACAGCCTCGATGGATCTAGGACTTAGGGATGTTAGTAGAATAGAGTTAATCTTAAATGTTAACGATGAGATTATCTAGAGGCGAAATTTCCGAAATCAGCAGCTATTTTAAGCATAAAAGCGGAAGCTCTAATTTCAGTACTTTGATATTCTGGGAACAGACTGTAAAGTCATGAGAGTTTACTCTTTGAACTCATTATATTTCTGATTTAATGGTATTGAATTTTAATAAAGGTTATTAATTCTTTACCATTAGAAGTCATGACTATATTATTTTTTGTCAAGAGAAGTATGATTTGAATTACAGATTTATAAGCTTGTGGAGCAAGATTATGATTCCCAGAAAAACTCAGCCTATTCGTTTTTCAGAACTAATATTTACCGCAATAGTTTTGACTTTGTCATTGATTTTTCTACAAAGACATTCTCTTCATAATAGTTTTTCTCCCTTGCCGATTGTCAATGTTCAATTAGAATGAAATTCCTATACTGCGATCGCAATATAAGAGATTGCCAAATAACGATATGGAAAGAGAATAATCTATAATTACTTGCTATCAGATTAATATCTTTGCACTAATGAGGGTGGTTTTTCGCTACCCTTTTTAAGAGGCGCGAGTATTTTTCTTATCCTTTATCCTGTCAACATATGGCTTTTGCATCGGTAGTACGGGCGATCGAGAAATCCCCTTTAACCAAAGAATTACTAACTAAACTAAACCAAGGGAAATCTTTATTACTTAACGGTATTCCCCGCTTACCGAAGGGAATTGTTAGCTCTAGTTTGGCAAAAGCCGAAGATAATAACTTATGCGTCGTCTGTCCTACCTTAGAAGAAGCGGGACGTTGGGCAGCTCAATTAGAGGCGATGGGCTGGCAGACAGTAAATTTCTATCCTACCTCCGAAGCGAGTCCCTATGACCCTTTTGACTCTGAATCAGAGACTATTTGGGGACAGTTGGCAGTGATCAGTGATCAGTTAGCAGTTAGCAGTGAAGAAGAGAGTCAATTAAAGGCTATTGTCGCTACAGAGCGATCGCTACAGCCCCATCTACCGCCCCCAGAAGTGTTTCAGTCTTATTGTCTGACTCTAAAGTCAGGAATGGTATTAAGCTCAAAAGAATTGGATGAATCTTTAGCTAGATTGGGTTATGAGCGGGTATCTCTGGTAGAAAATGAAGGAGAATGGAGCAGACGGGGGGATATTGTTGATATTTTTCCTGTTTCGGCAGAATTACCTGTCAGGTTAGATTGGTTTGGGGATGAATTAGAACAGATAAAAGAGTTTGACCCTGCTAATCAGCGATCGCTAGATAAGTTGGAGCAATTATTGTTAACTCCAACTTCTTTTAGTCAGATAATTGCTAATAGTATTTTAGAGAATGGTCACAGTATTGAGAGCTATTTGGATGATCAAGAATTAGAAGCTTTGTTGGAGGGAAATCCTCCTGAAGGAATGAAGCGTTTTCTGGGAATTGCTTTTGAAAAACCTGCTTCTCTGTTGGATTATTTACCTGATAATACTTTAATTGCTATTGATGAATTAGAACAATGTCAGGCTCATGGCGATCGCTGGGTTGATCTTGCCGAATTACAATGGCAAAGTTGGGATATAAGTCCACCAAAAATACATCGTGAATGGCAAACTTGTTTCGCTCAAACTGATAAGTTTAATCGTATTTATTTATCGGAAATTGCGGAAGATAAGCCCCGTTTAGACATCCCTAATGCTGAGGAGATATCAGTACATTGTTTGCAAGCTCGACCCATTCCCACGACCCCCCATCAATTTGCTAAGTTAGCAGCAATACTTAGAGGTACGCGAGAAATATATAGCGGCATGACTTTAGAGAAGTATCAATCTTGGTTAGTTTCGGCTCAACCTAGTCGCTCTGCTTCTCTGTTGCAGGAACATGATTGTCCTGTGCAATTTGTGCCTAATCCCCAAGACTTTAGAGCGATCGCCAAGGCGCAAATTCAAAGTACTGCCGTCGCTGTCAAATATTCTGGATTAGCGGAATTAGAAGGCTTTATTTTACCGACTTATCGGATTGTCATTGTTACCGATAAAGAATTCTTTGGACAGCAAACTTTAGCAACGGCTAGTTATATTCGTAAACGTCGTCGTGCTACTTCTAAAAAAGTCGATCTGAATAAATTACGTCCTGGTGATTTAGTCGTTCATAAACATCATGGATTAGGTAAATTTATCGAGCTAGAAACTTTAATTCACCGTGAGTATTTAGTAGTTAAATATGCCGATGGAACCTTAAGAGTTCCTGCGGATGCTTTGGATATGCTGACCCGATTTCGGCAGACAGGAAAGCGTCCTCCAGAATTAAATAAAATGGCTACTCAGTCTTGGTCAAAAACTAAGACTAGAGTTAAGAAAAATATTAAAAAGCTGGCAGTAGATTTATTAAAACTCTATGCTAAACGCTCAAAACTGGAAGGTTATGCCTATCCTCACGATAATCCTTGGCAACAAGAACTTGAAGATTCTTTTCCCTACCAACCAACCCCCGATCAACTCAAAGCTACCCAAGAAATTAAACTAGATTTAGAAAGCGATCGCCCGATGGATCGTCTTGTCTGTGGTGATGTGGGTTTTGGTAAAACAGAAGTCGCAATTCGAGCCATATTTAAAGTCATTACCACTGCTAACAAACAGGTGGCATTTCTGGCACCCACAACCATCCTGACACAGCAGCATTATCACACCCTCAAAGAAAGATTTGCCCCCTATCCGATCAACGTCGGCTTACTAAATCGTTTCCGCACTCCGTCAGAAAAAAAAGAAATCATGCAGCGGCTAGCTACAGGAGAATTAGATCTTGTCGTGGGTACTCAGCAGCTATTAGGCAAGGATATAAAATTCAAAGACTTAGGCATGCTGGTCGTAGATGAAGAACAACGTTTTGGGGTCAATCAAAAAGAGAAGATCAAAGCCTTCAAAGCCCAGGTAGATGTCTTAACCCTTTCCGCTACTCCTATTCCCCGCACCTTATACATGTCACTGTCGGGAATTCGGGAAATGAGCTTAATTACGACTCCTCCCCCATCCCGTCGTCCGATTAAAACTCATCTTTCTCCCTATAACCCCGAAGTAATTCGTAATGCGATCCGTAATGAATTAGATCGAGGGGGTCAAATATTCTATGTCGTGCCCAGGGTAGAAGGGATTGAAGAAGTTAGTGCCCAACTACGGGAGATGATTCCTAATCTGAAAATTGCGATCGCTCATGGACAGATGCCAGAGTCGGAATTGGAGTCAACTATGCTTACCTTTAGTAACGGGGAAGCGGATTTATTAGTTTGCACGACTATTATTGAATCGGGTTTAGATATCCCTCGGGTTAATACTATTGTTGTCGAAGATTCCCAAAAATTCGGCTTATCCCAACTGTATCAGTTAAGAGGTCGAGTCGGGCGATCGGGTACTCAAGCCCATGCTTGGTTACTATACCCCAGTAAACACACTTTATCAGATACCGCTCGTAAAAGACTCCGCGCTTTGCAAGAATTTAGTCAACTGGGTTCGGGTTATCAATTGGCAACCAGGGATATGGAAATAAGGGGAGTTGGTAGTCTTTTGGGGGCAGAACAATCGGGACAAATGACCCAAATTGGCTTCGATCTCTACATGGAGATGTTACAAGAGTCGATTCAAGAGATTCAAGGACAAGAAATACCCAAGGTGGAAGATACTCAGATCGACCTCAAACTTACTTCCTTTATTCCTGAGAAATATATTTCTGATCCTGAACAAAAGATGGATGCTTACCGTGCAGTCGCCACTGCTACTTCTAAAAAAGAGCTAGTACAGATTGCCTCCGAGTGGGAAGATCGTTACGGTACCATACCCAGCCCCACTCAACAGTTAATTCAGGTAATGGAGTTAAAACAAATCGCCAAAGCTATTGGTTTTTCCCGTGTCAAAATCGAAGGTAAACAAAATATTGTCTTGGAAACTCCTATGGGTGAACCTGCATGGAATTTATTGGCGGAGAATTTGCCGAAGCATTTGCGATCGCGTTTTGTCTACGCGCCGAAGAAGGTTATCGTGCGAGGCTTGGGTATAGTAAAACCCCAGAAGCAATTAAATGATTTAATTGACTGGCTGGGGACGATTTACAAGGCTTTACCTGAATTGGAGTTGGTTTGATTTTGTCTCGATTGCCCCTAATCAAACACTATAAGAGCGATCGCTTTATTCTCTATAGGAAATCAGATTCTGTATAGTGACACTCCCCGCCCGCCGCTTCGCTTTGGACGAGGCTTCTTCATTCAACCCAAGGTGACTAGATAGGTCTTTGACCTATCCCCGTCAGAGCTTAGTCCAGAAGCGAACACGGTCTGCCCGACCGCTTCTTGATTAGGTC
>CALLPS010000021.1 GCA_938015355.1 uncultured Pleurocapsa sp. | reverse complement strand
GCTTCTAGGGTTCCGACTTATGAATATATTCATAAGTGACTGGTCCGAGAGAAGCAAGCTATCTATAAAAGTACTGATGAAGTAGTTATAAATAAATTTTAGATGGCTCCACGGCGGGACAAAAGCCCGGGAGGATTTGATGCTCTAATTTCTAATTAAGAGGTCAATGTTCCTGGGTTTTTTGTATTTGAGATCAGTTATCGAGGAACAATTTTATGAAAGAACAATCTCCATTCCAACCACCGAGTGATGATCAAGATCGAAGTGAAGCACAAATTGCCTTAGAAAAAGAGCGTCACCTACCTTTTACAGGCTGGTGGCAAGAAATTGAACATAGCTTGGAATATGGCTTAACAGCAGCATCAAGCATTAAAGATAGAACCATTTCCACTTTTTCCCGAGGGGAATTACCCCACTATGCAGGGATTAATACCTTCTTGAAAGCTCCTTATGTAGAGAACATGCGCCTGGTAGCCTCTTACGATATAGCAATTATTGGCGTTCCCCATGATTCTGCTACTACCTATCGCCCTGGTACTCGTTTTGGACCTCAAGGTATTCGTAAAATCTCTGCATTATATACATCTTATAACTTTGAATTAGGTGTTGATTTACGAGAACAGATTACTCTGTGCGATGTGGGGGATATATTTACCATCCCTGCTAATAATGAAAAGTCTTTCGATCAAATTTCTAAAGGTGTCTCTTATGTATTTCGTTCGGGTGCATTTCCCGTTATCTTAGGTGGCGATCATTCCATCAGCTTTCCTACCGTGCGAGGGATCTGTAGTCATTTAGGGGATAAAAAAGTTGGTATTATTCACTTTGACCGCCATGTTAATACCCAAAAGACAGACTTAGATGAAAGAATGCATACTTGTCCTTGGTTTCACTCGAGCAACATGGCAAATGCCCCAGCTCAAAATCTAGTGCAAATGGGTATTGGTGGTTGGCAAGTTCGACGATCAGGAGTAAAAGTATCTCGGGAAATAGCCGCGAATATTTTGACGGTTACCGACATTACTGAAATGGGTTTGGATACAGCAGCAGACTTTGCGATCGCCAAAGCTACAGATGGGACGGATTGTGTTTGGATTAGCTTTGATATTGATTGCATTGATGCTAGTTTTGCTCCTGGTACTGGCTGTCCCGAGCTTGGTGGTTTGTTACCCAGGGAAGTCTTGTATTTGCTCAAGAAAATTGTACAGCATACTACTATATGTGGCATAGAAGTGATTGGAGTTTCTCCTCCCCATGACGTTAGCGACATGACGGCATTAATTGCCACTCGCATTATTTGCGATACTTTAGCTCATCTAGTGGTGTCGGGACAGTTACCCCGAGAAGAAATACCATCTTATATAGATGATGAACCTCAAATAGCAGATGCATCCTGGAATTGATTCAATTGGAGATTGCCCATTGGGGTTAACTAAAATTACGTACTAAACTGGCTAATCTCTCCGCACTATCGGTAATGGCTAAGGCTTGAGCTCGATCTGCCATGGTCTTTAATTGTTCAGGCGATCGCAACCATTGAGCAACTTGTTCCCTTAAAATTGCTACGGTAAGTTCAGACTGCTGATATACGACTCCTGCCCCAGCATCTTTATATTCTTGGGCATTGTATGTCTGATGATCTTCTGCCGCGTAGGGATAGGGAATTAACACCGCAGGAGTGCCAGTGAAGGCAAGTTCAGTAATTGTCCCCGCTCCTGCCCGACTGATGGAGAGATTCGCTCTTTGTAATAATCCCGCCATATTATCGGAAAAAGGCAAAGAGATATAGTTAGGATGTTTTAGACTGTCGGCATCAGGATCATTTTTTCCTGTCAGATGGACGACATAAGCCCCAAGATCAAACCAAGCAGGTGCCGCTTCTCGGATTAACTTATTAACTGCGACAGCCCCTTGTGAACCTCCTATAATCAGGATCATGGGAGCATTATCGGGAAGATCTAGCTCTAAAGGCTGGGGTGCGAGAAATTGCGATCGCACTGGAGTACTAACATGGACTGTTTCTGTTTGGGGTAAATATTGACTTGTCCCAGCAAATCCAATCGCTACAGCATCACACCAACGACTTAAAAACTTGGTCACTTTCCCTGGAATGTAATTAGACTCATGAATTATGGCTGGTTTTTTTTGCAGCCTTGCAGCTAAGATCGCAGGAGCAGCGATATATCCTCCTGTAGTGAATACAGCATCGATTTGATGTTCTTTAATTAGCTGATGAGTTTGCCAGATCGATGAAATGAAGTCGGCAATAATCTTCAAAGTTTTGAAACTAAACTTTTGTTGAAATCCTTCTACGGGAATAGTATTGAGGGGATATTCATGTGGCACCAAACTGGTTTCCATGCGGTTATCTGTCCCCAACCATTCAATTTCATAATCTGGTAGCTGTTGGGCTAGGGCGATCGCAGGAAACAAATGTCCTCCCGTACCACTTGCTGCAATGAGTAAACGAGTTGGTGATGCCACGAATCTTAGCTCCTGATTTTTCTCTAAACTGAATGTATCTTATGAAGCCTGATCATGGCTACAACTAAGATCTTGCACCTAGTGTGTAATTTATCTGTGTTATCAAGGTAAAAAAGGGAAAGGGGAAAGTTGACATCCTCCTCGTCTTAAAAGACAAGGATTCTGGTTATTAGTTATTAGTTATTAGTTCAGGGTAGCGGGTTTAATACTAAAAACTAAATACTATGAGCAAGATTGCACCATTTCTGATAGCCAACTTGATCTGTTCATATTTGATCTAAACTAAATTTAAAGTTGACGCTCTAGTAGTAATCAATTAAGGATATCTTAAATACAAATCCAGATTGAATTATAAATGAATGACTTAGAAAAACTCATAGAATCAAATGCCAAAGCTATACAGGCTCTAACTTCGGATATCGCAGAGATGAAACGCGACCGCGACTTGATGTATTCAACGATGCGCGACTTAACCGACAAAATAAGTACTTTGGTATCTACTCAAACTCAAAGCTATGACTTGATGAAAAACCTTGATAGCCGTCAGGATCAGCTAGCTAATCAACAACAACAATTGATTGAAATTTTAAAAAAGATTTCAGGTTAAGGCGATCGCAATTATCCCATATATAGAGTACA
>CALLPS010000020.1 GCA_938015355.1 uncultured Pleurocapsa sp. | reverse complement strand
TTGCTTAATCCATTTATGGGAAGCCAATATTTCACCGACTCTTAAATGGCTGCTGGACTGTAGCTGCAAAGCAAATTCTATTTGGCTGGCTGTAATTAATCCTGCCTCGATTAGAATCTCTCCAAGAGGTCTATTCGCTTTGGATATAAAAAGCTTATTGCTGCTAGATGGATTTTGCATTTATTTACTACAGATAAGCATTGTCTAGGATTATTTTTATCGGTATTGAAAATATTCGACTTACATATTATAACAATCGATTTGAGATTTTATAGTGTTTAGTGTACATAAGTAAAATCAACTAAATAAAAATACTTAATGTGTAAGTTTATTAGCTACAAATGATGCATTAAATATAATTTTCAAGATGTTCATTGCAGTAAAATTACTTAACAGCAATTGCTTATTCACTAATAAATAAATCAATAAATAAATAAATTGAAAATAAATTCGATTCATAATTGGGTCAACACAGTAGCCGAAGCTAAAGCAATTCAGGAACAATTGCGGCACCAAGTGATTAAAACCGACTGTTTACAGTCAGTTAGATATGTGGCGGGGGTAGATATTGGTTTTGCCAATAATTATGCAATTTCCCAAGCAGCGATCGCAATATTAACTTATCCTGAATTAGAATTAGTCGAACAAAAAATTGCCCGTATCCCCACCGCTTTCCCTTATGTCCCTGGATATCTTTCATTTCGAGAAATTCCCGCTATTTTAGCCGTTTTGCCCCAAGTGGAAATTACTCCAGATTTAATTTTGTGTGATGGTCAAGGTTTCGCCCATCCTCGTCGTTTTGGTTTAGCCTGTCATTTGGGAGTATTGTTAGATATTCCGACTATCGGAGTAGCTAAATCTTTATTTATTGGGAGCCATGAATCAGTGCCGTTAGCTAAAGGTAGTTGGCAACCGCTGATCGACAAGGAGGAAACTATCGGAGTGGCATTGCGATCGCGTACTAAGGTGAAGCCGATTTACGTCTCTATTGGACACAAAATTAGTCTCCCGACAGCGATTGAATATGTGATGGGCTGTCTGACCAAATATCGCTTACCAGAAACAACTAGATGGGCAGACAAGCTAGCATCATCTAAAGAGTAACTTGATCCTCAACTCAAAAAATGAAATACCAGATCGTCTACGATAGTAAATGCAATCTCTGTACTACCTTTGCTCAACTGTTAAAACAATTTGACCGTGACCAAACTTTCGCCTACATACCAATGCAGGATCAAGCAAGTTTGGCAAATTATGGCATTGTTCCCCAAGATTGCGAGGCGGGGATGATTTTAATTGATACAGAGCAACCCGCTAGAAGATGGCAAGGAAGCGAAGCCGCAGAAGAAATTGTACGCCTACTACCCTTAGGAGAAACTTTTATTGCTGCCTATCGAGCTATTCCTGGAATGAAATGGTTCGGCGATCGCAGTTATGAACAAATTCGCGATCATCGCTATCAATGGTTTGGCGAACGTAAAAACTCTGCTCAAAACTAAGATCTGCATATTAGTCCCTGACAACGAAGTAAAGTCGCCCCTTGAGAATCGGCGGAGGATAACTTACAATCCTGATGAGATCTAGCTCACACTCAAATTAACATTAAAATTGATAAGATTGATTGTTTGTAGACAGATTTATGCTGTTCTATTGTTACTAAAAACTTGTTATGGGAAAGAGTATTTATGAATACAATAGGTAATTATGCTCCCGATTTTGAGATTCCTGGCATTGATAAGGAAGTCTATCACCTGGGCAGTTATCGTCGAAAATTCAAAGCGATCGCTGTAGTTTTCATGGGCAATGTTTTAGAAGTTGAACAGTATCTCGAACGCCTTAAAAAAATTCAGGCTGATTTTGAAGGACAGCAATTCACAATTGTGGGTATAGATTCCAATTATTGCTCTGAGCCAATTGCAGAGATCAAGAAGACTATGCAACAATTTGCTCAGGATCAAGAGTTAAATTTTCCCTATCTGCGAGACTCCAATCAAGATGTGGCAAAATCTTTTGGAGCCAAAGTCATCCCCACTGTGTATTTACTAGATAGCGATGGGGTGATTCGTTATCAGGGTAGAATTGATGACTCTGCCGAATCACTAGAGCAAGTTAACCATAATTATCTTCGGGATAGCGTTGCGGCGATACTTTCGGGAGCAACAATTACTAAAGATTATATAGAACCTATCGGCACAGATATTAAGTGGCGCAAGCAATAGGCTTATGGCTAAATCATTATTAACTGCTTCAAGTAAAGATTAAAGGAAATAAAGATATATTTATCCTTAGAGTTTAGAGCTTAGGGCTTAGAGCTTTTTTATAATGACAAAGTACAGAAAGCTGCTATGTTATGGGGAGATAAATAAGAAAGATTGAGGTTTGCTTTTCTAGGAATGAGTTACCAGAGGGTTTTATTAAAATTAAGCGGCGAAGCCTTGATGGGCAACTTAGGCTATGGCATTGATCCTGCGGTAGTTGCTGAGATCGCTGAAGAAGTAGCAGACATCGTTAAAAGTGGCGTGCAAGTGGCTATTGTAGTTGGTGGAGGCAACATTTTTCGTGGAATGAAAGCCTCTGCTGCGGGTATGGATCGAGCAACGGCTGACTATATTGGCATGATTGCTACGGTAATGAACGCCATGACCTTACAGGATGCTTTGGAAAGAATCGGTATTCCTAATCGTTTGCAAACTGCAATTTCAATGCAGGAGGTAGCGGAGCCTTATATTCGTCGTCGAGCTATTCGTCACCTAGAAAAAGGTCGAGTAGTCATCTTCGGTGCTGGCTCAGGAAATCCCTTTTTTACCACCGATACCACTGCGGCATTAAGAGCAGCGGAGATCGATGCGGAAATCATTTTTAAAGCTACCAAAGTAGACGGAATTTATGATTCTGATCCTGTCACAAATCCAGATGCCCATCGCTATCAGAGTTTGACTTACAATCATGTCCTGACCCATGAATTGAAGGTAATGGACAGTACAGCGATCGCTCTTTGTAAAGAAAACAGTATTCCTATATTAGTATTCGATCTTTCTGTTAGTGGTAATATTATGCGTGCCACTAAAGGAGAACCTGTGGGCACAGTTGTAGGAGGAAATTGTGAAGTTATCTGAGATAAAAGAACGTATGCAGAAGACAATTGAGGCGACTCAAAGGTCTTTTAACACTATTCGGACAGGAAGAGCCAGCACTTCTTTATTAGACCGTGTGATGGTGGACTATTATGGTTCTGAGACTCCCTTAAAATCTTTGGCGAACTTGAGTACTCCTGACGCGACGACAATTATGATCCAGCCTTACGATAAAGGCAGCATGGGACAAATTGAAAAGGCGATCTCGCTTTCTGATATTGGTCTGACTCCGAATAATGACGGAAATTTAATTCGGCTCAATATTCCTCCGTTAACCAAAGAACGTCGTAAAGAGTTAGTCAAAACAGCAGGAAAGTTAGCAGAAGAAGGAAAAGTAGGGATTCGTAATATTCGTCGAGATGCGATCGATGATGTTCGCAAACAGGAGAAAAATAGCGATATTTCTGAAGATGAATCTAGAGATTTGCAAGAAGAAATTCAGAAAGTAACCGATAATTGCAGCAACAAAATTGATGAGCTACTAGCAATCAAAGAAAAAGATATTATGACAGTTTGAAAATCACCCATCAAAATCATAAATAGCGGAAGTTTCTTGAGCAGGGTCAATCTCTTGACTATTGATTATTAGGCTTTGGTGAATCAAAGTATGATTTCATAATTTTGTTTTATTCAACTAAATTTAAAATGCTTAGAGCTTAAAGCTTGAAGCTTAAAGCTACGAAAAGAAACATTATATACGTCATACATAAAATCACCAACGCCGTTAATGGAT
>CALLPS010000019.1 GCA_938015355.1 uncultured Pleurocapsa sp. | reverse complement strand
TATCTCCTTCACCATCACAACCAATTAAATTTCCCGCAAAGTATTCCTCACTCTTTTGCAGGTACATCTCATCGAACATCAAGCATACATCCTCCGATATTTTCCCCTCTTTCTTCAACGTTTGTGCACATTTTACAGCATCGATGCTGCCACTACAAATCTTCTTCAACAACGGTATGGACGTATATCTCAACAAGAGTGCAAATCTAATGACACTAGCAGAATAAACCGTCCCGCGTCAGGACGATTTAATTCTGTGACTAAATAGTTATGCAAAAACATGGCAGGGGCATGAGCTTGAGTGTTGTACCAAAAAGTACTTATGCCCTTAGTTTTCTCTGCATCACCACTATCTGGTAAAGCGTTGTAGTGAATAGAAATAGCCAAATCGGGCTTCAGGCGATCAATCATGGTCATTCTCTCTTTCAAAGAAAGATCCTGATCTTTTTCTCTAGTTAAATAGACCTTTGCTCCTAACTTAGTTAATTCTGCTTCCACTAATTTTGCAATTATTAGGTTAATTTCCTTTTCAGGATATCCCGTTGGCCCTTTTGCACCTAATTCTTCCCCTCCATGTCCAGGATCTAAAAGTATTTCAATATTCCTTAAAGGCTGTTCTCGATCAGTTTCAATTCTTGTTCCTTTAACCAAATCTTCCTTATATTCTAAAGAGCCAAAAACTAGAGGAGATAATATTTCTGGAGGATGGCGCAAAGAAAAGACTAAATTAGCACCTTCATAGCGCAAATCATAACCCCACTGCTGTTGGTCATGAAGTTCAAAAGTATAGTCGATCTGAGTTGCAGATACCTGCTGCCAATCAAGACGCTTGATTACAGGATCAGCATCGAGACGAATTGTATCCGTTTGAGCCGTCGTATTGTGAAGAGAAAGAGTGATGCGATCTTCCTGTTGTTTAATCTCCACTGGCACTGGAATTTGCAAAGGAAAAATAATCTCTGTTGCTGCTGGTTTTTGTCGAGCAATAATTCCCCTAATGATCGATTCAGGGGGAATATTACCCACTACAGGTTTAGTTTCCGCTGCCTTAATCCAGGCTCCATAATCCAATCGCAGCCATTCCCCTTCGATTCCTGTCACCCTGGCTTTTGTCCCTTGAGGTAAAGGAGTCAAACGAGAGTGATTAGTACTTGCTCCTGTGCGTGCCGCTCCCATATCAGCGGTAATTTCCACCACTCTGATATCTTTAGGGGAGAGAATTTGAATATTTCCCTCACTTTGCTTGGTTACTGTTTGACCATCTTGTTCTAAGGTAAAAATAGCCTTGCCATAGTTTCGAGGAGTCTCTAAAACAGTACAGCCTTTATATTGCCCGATATTCTGCTGATTTTCAGACGGGATTTCCGATGTTAAGACCGCAGAATTCCCAGGTAGCTCAACAAAGTCGATTTGAGGCATCAGCAAAATTTTACTTCTACCTATCTGTGCCGAAACTTTAGCATCTGGTGGAGCGATCGCACTTAAACAGACGGTTTCGTTAGGTAACCGTGCCAGATCAACGGCTGGGGCTAAAGAATCATCAGCAAAGGTTAATTTATCAGGAATCTGAGGCTGACTATCAAGACGAATAATTTTAAGTTCGACCTCTGACTCTTGTTGACGAATGACAAAGACATTCTCTCCCACTTCTAGAGGAAGGCTGGGGGCAAAGTGCCCTGACTTGCTACGATCATCTATTTCTTTGCCATTGATAAATACTGGCTCTTGAGGTGATGCGGTACCAATAAAAAAGATTTTCTCAGCGACAGTTTCATGTTTTGGGGGCGGATAAACCACAGATAAGGTTGACTCCGCTCGTGCAGACAGACAAGTCCCCATCATACTGCCCATCATCAGAATATCAGTAAATACTGCCAGACCGAGAAATCGTTTCATTTGTTTACCGAGGTATTAAGATTATTTCCATCCTGAACGATCCATAATCTTAACCGCATCCGCATTATTTTTCCCGTAAGCAGAGACGTTAGTTGTATCGTCCTTAAACTCACCAAAACTTTCCACTACAGAATTTATAGGAGTACCTTCTACTACAGGATATTCATTATTCCCCAACGCAAAAAACTCTTGAGCTTCGGGACTAGCCAGATATTCCAAAAAAGCGATCGCCTGTTCTTGATGGGGGGCATTCTTCAGTAACCCTGCACCACTAATGTTGACATGAGCCCCTCGATCATCTTGATTGGGAAAAAAGATGCCGACATTGGCAAATACTTCGGGATTATCGGCATATCTTGCCAAATAATAGGTATTAGCTAGAGTTAGATCCGCCACTCCTGCCGCTACATCTTCTATTTGGGAAGTATCGTTGCCCTGGGGCGATCTGGCAAAATTAGAGACTAAGCCTTCAATCCATTTTGTCGTAGCCTCTTGACCTTTCTCTTCAATCATTCCTGCAACTAAAGATTGATTATAGATATTACTAGAAGAACGAACAATAAATTTTCCTTTCCACTTAGGGTCTGCCAAATCTTCATAAGTAGAAAGCTGACTAGGATCTACTTGATCTTTATTATAGACAATCACCCGCGCCCGCTTACTGTAACCAAACCAGAGGTTATTCGGATCTTGCAAATTGGCAGGTATTTTTTCCTCTAATACTGCGGACTCTACAGGAGCAAAAATCTCTGCCTGTGCCGCACGCCATAATCGTCCTGCATCCACAGTAATCAAAATATCGGCGGGACTATTAGCACCTTCACTCTTTATTCTTTCGATTAGCTCATCGTCTTTCCCTTCAATTAAATTGACGCTAATCCCTGTCTGTTCAGTAAAACCGTCATAAAGCTGATTATCAGTATTGTAATGACGCGAAGAATAAATATTTACTTTCCCACTTTTTTCTACGGTATTGTCTGGCTGATCACTCTTAGACTGGTCTTGTGGGGTTTGGTTACAACCAATAATCAAAACCGAAGTAGCAATACTGATAAAACAACGTCGAGAAAACTTCTGTATTTGGTTACTCATAAAAATTTAGGAACTAATATGTCTAGGAATCAAGATATTTTAGATTTTCTATCATACTCTTTTTGCTATTAATTCTCAATAATCTAGAAAAATTAATTACTGATTAGTTATATTTAGCTTCAGTTTAGAGGTTAATGCCACTCTATATGAATGCTTGAAGTTTTCTTAAACTAGTTCATGTAGCGCATTCTGTACTATAAAATTGCTTTAATATGCAAAGTAATACGTATTAAAAACTAGTAGTTCAATTAAAGTTGATTGTCTTGTAAGTTTTGGCTAAATTTATGCCAAGTCAGCAAGACGACAATGTGACCTCTATATACAAAACTTTACCTAAGATTAAAGACATGAAATTATCTCCCCTTGTAAAGCTTACTGCTATGGCAACTGTTGGCGTAAGCGCGATCGCACCTTGGCAACCAGCTAGTGCCACTGAGTTTGATGAGTTTGCTGTAGATCAAAGTCAATTTATTGCAGTGGCAGTTCCCTATAATTACAGAAGATATAAACTGGCAATTATTGAACAAGTTCCTGGACAACAAAGCTGTTGGCAAGAATCAGGCAGTTATCCAACTACAGTAGATTTACTATTACTTAGTTTCGACCATACCAATAGCTGCCGTAAAGCAGTGGATACTAATGGTTATTCCCTCAGATATAACGGAAAAGATGACAAGGTTGAATATACTCTAAATTTAGTTGACAACAATGGACAGTTACAGTTAGTTGCTAACCATAAAGATCCTCGTAAACAGAATTTGGTGATCGGTAGCACCAACGGCTTAACGGAAGCACCAATGAAAATTAATTTAGATCCTAGTTGGCAGTTTACTAAGCGACTTTATCAGGGTAGTGCGATTCAGCATATTTATATGAGTAATAATCCGAATCCTCAATTCCTCGAGAATGTGGCAACTCTTCCGACTACCAATGACCCCGCAAATCTTAACCCTTCCCAGCCTGTTGTGACTCAGCAACAGCCTTTACCCCAAGAACAACCTGTAGCTACCCAGCCTACACCTACCCAAACTCCTGTTACAGTAGAAGGCTTAATTACCAATATTCTGACTCCTTTAAGTCAAGCTGTTTACAACACCTACAACAGTTTATTTGCTCCTACTCCTAGTACTCCTCAAGCACCTCCTAAATAATCAATAGGATATATCGAACCCTCCAGCTTACTTGGGGAGTCCATGTATCCCGACGCTGGTGCTACGCATACAACGCGGGGCTTACTGCTCCCCAAACCCCACTTCAGCTAAACAGCTTGTTCCTCTTAACTATTCTTATCCTGGGTAGATTAACCTTATTTTTTCTTTTTGCTTAAGTCTACTGCTTCTAGTTCAGATAAATTAAAGGTAACTAACTTATCCCAATTACCTCCCTCAAACAAAACTGCAACTCTACTATCGTCTATACGCTGGACTAGTCCCTGAAAGTTGTAGTAGATATCGTCTGAGTTAATAATTTTAACTGTTGCACCAGGTAAGATAATCATTTCGTTAAATGCGATCGCTCTCAAATATTTGGTCTTATTTAGCTTACCAAGTAAACTCAGTTAGGTTAATCTAGTTTAATCATCAATGGCATCTAGTATTTCATCAGTAGTAGGTTTGTAGTTGGGTTCCGCTAACTGGATGTTCTCTTTCCAAATGTAATAAACCTGCTCCAGGCTTCCTTCGTGATGGCTCCAGGAACCAGTATAATCAACAAAATTCAATTTAACTAATAACCATTCTTGCTGAGGAGAGTCTGGGGGTTTAGTCGCAAAAATAAATCCAGCCTCTTGATCTTGATATTCATATAACTCTAGGGAATATAAAGAACCTTGCCAGCCATATTCTCCTGAAATTGTAGCTTCAATTGCCGCTCTTTCAGTATCATTTTGCGGAGTAAAGATAAAAGCTGCTTCTGGTTTGGCAGCATAAATCATCGGTGACCAGCTAAACTTATGCAGCATAAATTCAGACAGTTTATGGAGAGCTTGTTTATCAGTAGTCATTAACCAAACTTCAGACTCAATTTGACTGCTAATTGTCCATTTAATTTGACTTTTAAATTTATATGCAACTGCCGCAAAAGCATTATCTTCAGCTAGCTTATGATCAATGCCAACATAGCCTTCACTTAATAATTCTTCAATAGTTTTTTTCGAGGGGAAAGGCTTTTTATAAGAAAAATCATAGTGTCTGGGTCTTGTTTGTAGACCAAACCCAGCATATATACTATTCTGCTGTGGCTTATTTACCTTATTATGCTTCATGATAAATATTCCTCTTGATTACTCTTGAAAAAACCTATACCTATTGTTCCCTAAAAAAATATTAAAGATATAGTTTGGCTGCTAAACAGGAGCAATCACTTACCAGAAAAGCATTCTATCTTTGCCGAGATCATATCAAGTTGATTTTGCTTGTATTTTGCTGATTCAATACAGGACAACTTGAAATAAATTTAACACAAAAGCGATCGCTCACTTGATGGCAAGAGCTATGCTGGTTTAAGATCATAAAAATTAAATTTTCGTAACTTTAAAAAATCAGAAAATCATGATTTAATTTGACCAAGACTAGATAAAATAAAGCCTATGCAACTAGTTTGAAATTATCTATGTCTGAGATTGGGTCTGTCCCTTTTCGTGCCGAAGAAATCGCCTCAGAAGGCATCAAACCAGAGGAATATCAAGAAATTGTTCATCGTTTAGGTCGTCATCCCAACAAAGCCGAGCTAGGAATGTTTGGGGTAATGTGGTCAGAACACTGTTGCTACAAAAACTCGCGACCTCTACTAAGTCAGTTTCCCACAACAGGAAAACGGGTCTTAGTTGGACCGGGAGAAAACGCAGGAGTCGTAGATTTAGGAAATGGCCTACAGCTAGCCTTTAAAATTGAATCTCACAATCATCCCTCAGCGGTTGAGCCTTTTCAGGGTGCTGCCACAGGAGTTGGCGGCATCTTGAGAGATATTTTCACGATGGGGGCACGTCCAATTGCCATTCTTAATTCCTTGCGCTTTGGCAATTTAGAAGATGCTCGCACTAGACGTATCTTCCAAGGTGTAGTTGAAGGGATTTCCCACTATGGCAACTGCATCGGGGTACCGACAGTAGCTGGAGAAATCTATTTCGATCAAGCTTATACAGGAAATCCTTTAGTTAATGCCATGGCATTGGGATTAATGGAAACCGATGAGATAGTTAAGTCTGGAGCATCAGGAATTGGCAACCCTGTACTATATGTTGGCTCCACCACTGGTAGAGATGGTATGGGAGGGGCAAGTTTTGCTAGTTCGGAGTTAACCGACAATTCTATGGACGACCGCCCTGCGGTACAGGTAGGAGACCCTTTCTTAGAAAAGTCTTTAGTGGAAGCTTGTTTAGAAGCTTTTAAAACTGGTGCAGTAGTTGCCGCACAAGATATGGGAGCCGCAGGATTAACCTGTTCCACCTCCGAAATGGCAGATAAAGGCGGCGTGGGTATTGAATTAGATTTAGATTTAATTCCCGCCAGAGAAACAGGCATGACTCCCTATGAGTATTTACTCTCTGAGTCCCAAGAAAGAATGCTATTTGTCGCCCAAAAAGGTCGAGAACAAGAACTAATTGATATCTTCCACAGGTGGGAGCTGCATGCAGTAGTAGCAGGCAAAGTAATCGAAGAACCCGTAGTGAGGATTTTATATCAAGGTGAAATTGCTGCCGAAGTTCTTGCCACTGCCCTCGCGGATGATACTCCTATTTACAAGCGGGAATTATTAACTGAACCCCCTGCTTATGCCCAAAAAGCAGCTCAATGGACGACAGATGATCTACCAGGTTGTGATTATCAGGGGATAGATGTTCAGGGAACATATACAAACTGGAATAAAATTTTATTGCAGCTTTTAGATACTCCAACGATCGCATCAAAACAATGGGTATATCGTCAATACGACCATCAGGTACAAAACAATACTATCTTACTACCTGGTGGAGCAGACGCAGCCTTAGTTAGGGTACGTCCCATTAATGCTAAACCAGAAGACTGCACTGTTGGAGTCGCGGCAACTACTGACTGTAACCCCCGTTATGTCTATCTCGATCCTTATGAAGGAGCTAAAGCCGCCGTAGCAGAAGCGGCTCGTAATTTAAGCTGTGTGGGGGCTGAACCCTTGGCAGTCACAGATAATCTTAACTTTGGCAGTCCTGAAAAACCTGTCGGTTATTGGCAACTAGCGAATGCATGTCAAGGAGTTGCTGATGCTTGTCGCGAGATGTCAACTCCTGTCACGGGAGGTAATGTTTCTCTTTATAATGAAACTCTCGACTCTGATGGTAATCCTCAAGCGATTTACCCTACTCCTGTAATTGGGATGGTCGGGTTAGTATCTGATATTACTAAAATTTGTGGACAATCCTGGACTAGCGAAGGAGATATCATCTATCTTCTGGGTTGTTCTTCTAATGTCAATACTTCCAATACTTCTTCATCTTCTTTGGGGGCTTCGGAATACTTAGCAACAATTCATCAGACAGTGGCAGGAAAACCACCTGTAGTAGATTTTAAACTAGAAAAAAGTGTTCAAGCAGCTTGTCGTCATGGTATAAGTCAAGGCTGGATTAAATCAGCTCATGATCTGGCAGAGGGCGGATTAGCGGTGGCATTAGCAGAGGCTTGTATCGGCAATGATTTTGGTGCCACGATCAATATTCCTGTTTCTGAGTCACAACGTTTGGATGAAGTGTTGTTTGGCGAAGTTACTAGCCAAATAATTGTGTCGATCAATCCAGAAATGCTTGATGTTTGGGAAGCATATTTACGTGATAGTCTAGAGAATCTCTGGAGCAAAATTGGTCTGGTTGGTCAATGCCAATCAGAGCTAAATATTTTAACAAATGATAATCTTTCGTTAATTAATGTTAAGATCAGCGAGTTGGGTATTGCTTGGTCTCAGGCGATAAGCAATAGGTTAGTTCTCTAATGTTGTATTAGCAAAATTATAAGATAGTTGGCTTTTTAAGGTGCTGAATTGAGTCGCAAAATATCGCAGTCTTTCACAAACATTAAAGCAAAATATACTTCTCAAAACGGTTAATTTTGCTGTTTAAAGCATTTTTTACCGTTGTAAATACTTAATTACCCTAAGGTAGGAGCAAGCTAGTAGTATGATGCCACTACAATCTTTCGATCCCGTAAAAGATTCTGATTATTTAATGACTACTCAAGGTAGTGATAAACCAGAAGAAGCCTGTGGGGTCTTTGGAGTTTACGCTCCAGAATCATCCTTAGAAGTAGCCAAGCTGACATATTTTGGGCTTTATGCTCTACAACACAGGGGACAAGAATCGGCAGGAATCACTACTCTAAGTAAAGGTGATGTTTACTGTCATAAAGATATGGGATTAGTATCTCAGGTTTTTAATGAAAAAATATTAGAGCAACTTCCAGGAGAAGTCGCTATTGGTCATACTCGCTATTCCACTACTGGCTCTAGTTTGAAAGAGAATGCTCAACCCTTTGTTTTGGATAGCAGACTGGGAAAGATGGCTCTAGCTCATAACGGTAATTTGGTTAATGCCGCCGAACTGCGACAGTATTTGATTCAAAAAAAGACTAATTTTGTCACCTCGACCGATTCCGAAATGATCGCTTTGACCATAGTTGACGAGGTTAATCAAGGCAAAGATTGGATTCAAGGGGCAATGAGTGCTTTTGAACGATGCAAGGGGGCATATAGCTTAACTATTGCTACCCCTGAAGGTTTGATGGGAGTGCGGGATCAAAATGGAATTCGTCCTTTAGTAATTGGCGTTTTGTCCGAAGATAACGGTGGCAAAGATCGCTATGTATTATCTTCGGAAACTTGTGGTTTAGATATTATTGGTGCGGAATATTTACGAGAAGTTGAACCTGGGGAACTTGTTTGGATTACGGATTCAGGACTCACCTCGATTAATTTTGCAAAGCAAGTTCAGAAAAAGCTTTGTGTCTTTGAAATGGTCTACTTTGCTCGTCCTGACAGTGTAGTCCATGACGAGACTTTATATAGCTACCGTGTGCGCCTTGGTAGACAGCTAGCTAGAGAATCTTTTGTTGATGCCGATTTAGTGATTGGGGTTCCCGATTCAGGGGTTCCTGCGGCGATTGGATTTTCTCGTGAATCTGGTCTTTCTTACGGTGAAGGATTAATTAAAAACCGCTATGTAGGAAGAACTTTTATTCAACCTACCCAAAATATGCGAGAGGCTGGCATTCGCATGAAACTTAATACCCTTAAGGATGCTTTACAGGGAAAAAGAATTATTATTGTTGATGATTCTATTGTGCGGGGTACAACCAGCAAAAAGATTGTCCAAACCATAAGAGATGCGGGGGCAACAGAAGTCCACATGAGAATCTCTTCTCCTCCTGTAACTCATCCCTGTTTTTATGGTATCGATACCGACAATCAAGATCAGCTAATTGCTGCTACTAAATCCGTAGAAGAGATTAAGGAGAGAATTGGGGTAGACTCTTTGGCATATTTAAGTTGGCAGGGAATGTTAGAAACAACTCAAGAAAATACTAATCACTTTTGTTCAGCTTGTTTTACTGGTGATTATCCTGTTTCTATTCCCGACGATATTAAACGATCTAAGTTGATGTTGGAAGGGAAAAAAGTCAAAGTTTAAATAATTTAAATGGTGTATCTCAACAGGATTTAGTATAAAATCCCCGTCGCTCATATCGAGTGAGCTAGATAGGACGGGGAGGAGTAGATCAAATAAGCATTCTTAGCATGATTTGTTGCCAAAAACTTGAATGGATATCACTTAGTTCCAGTTGCCAATCAAAGTAAATGATGACCAGAAATAAGGATGAGCAAGAGTTAGAGTTCCATCAGGAAAATCCTCTGGTAAAGCTAAACCTGCTCCGTTAGATAATTTAACTTGTCGCTCGTCTACTTTGACATTACCCCTTAACATTTCTAATTGAGTCTGTCGTAATGCTTCAGCTTTGATCAAAGTATTATCTAATTGATCATAGAATTCTCCCATCAATGCCAGAGTTCCTAAATCACTAACATACCACAGGCTTGCTAATGCCGATTTGACACCTGCTTGCACAGCTAATCCTGCAAATCCCAACTCCGCTTCTTTATCTCCTAATGCCGTTTCACAGGCGCTGAGCACCAGTAACTCTATAGGAGTAGCATCAGTATTCCAACCTAATTGATCAGATAATTTTTGTAGCTGGGGTATTTTTAGCTTGTCATCATAAAACTGAATATAGGAATCGTTCCTGTTTCCCGCCTTAAATTCAGCATGAGTGCCCAAGTGAATAATTGAAAATGGAGTTTCACGACTATTTTGAGCTACGAAGTTAGAAATAGTAAACTGCTCGTTAAGAAACAACTCTCCCTGACGTGGAGTACCAACAATGGTGCTAAGTTCAATCGGCATAGTAGGTAAAGCAACTTGTTCTTCAAACTCTGAAGCTCCCATTGCCAGAATAGAACTTTGCTCTGGACTAACATAGCGGGTATCTGTCAGACCGAAACTAGGAACTATGCCCATAGCGTATTTTTCAACTAAAAATTGTTCTCCATCATGGAGAGCCGCCACAGGTAACAACCGTAGTCCAGAATCCATCGAAAAAACTAAAATATCAATATCATTCGCTTCTAATTCTGCTTCGATTGGCTTAATTAGAATCTCATATAGCTCTTGCGCCGATGCCATGTAGCTAGCTTGACCTAATTTTCTGATGTCACTAACTTCTTCCCGAAACTGAGTTGCCGTTGCTAGCAGATCTTTGCGAGATGTATCCTTAACTGTTTTGCGAACTGTTAAAGCTTGTGATTTAGGTGAATCAAGATGATTAAGCTCAGATGATGCTACAACAGAACTCTCAGCATTAGCTAGGGTTTGTTCAGGTAAGACGACAAAAGACTCTAGTTGGTTTGACTGGAGCGAAATATTAATAAATGCTGGTTTTTTACCTGTTTGCTTGGCTAGTTGAGCCAAGCGACTAGAGATATTTTTAACTGAAGGAATAGTTCCATAAAGTTCAAGTCCAGAAGAACCAATTAACTCAGTTAGCTGAAATTCTTCTTGCATCAAGATTGCTAAATCATTAGGAGCCTCCTGGAATTGAGTTTCATAAGCCACACGGTCTAGCTGTCCCAAATCTGGTTCAGCGCTTTTTTCCTCAGCAACCTCTTTTTCTTCTTCTGGAGATGTTTCTTCTATTTCTGATTCTTCCTCAATTTCTGATGCTGAAGATGTTTCTTCTATTTCTGATTCTTCCTCAATTTCTGCTGAAGATGTTTCTTCTATTTCTACTTCTTCATCTGCCTCAAGAGAATTTTTCGCATCTCTAAGTTCTGCCTCTTCAAGCAATTCCTCGACTATTTCACTTGATTCGGTTGACTCTTCTAGATCTTGGGCTTCTGAAGTGGCGTTCGCATCAGCTTCGACAGAGACTTCTTCTTGGTCTGGAGTTATTACTTCTGCCTCAACAACTTCTGACTCAGTGTTAACTAGTTCTGTTTCCGTAATTTCTGCTTCTATATCAGCTGGTTCAGAATCTAAACTATCAGGTGCTTCAATTTCTGAATCTGAGTTGGTATTGGAAGTTTCAATAACGTCAGAAGTAGAATTCTCTTCTGTAAGAAGATCATCTGTCGCATTCTTACCAAGTTCCAAATCTTGAGCCGTAAAATTAGAGTCTGAAGCATCACTCGGAGTATTTTCTACTACTTCAGAGGGAGTTTCCCCGTCCACGATTTCAGAGGGAGTTTCCCCATCAACTACTTCAGGAGTCTCTCCATCCACGACTTCAGGAGTTTCCCCATCAACTACTTCAGGAGTTTCTCCATCTACTACTTCAGTGGGAATTTCCCCATCAACTACTTCAGGAATTTCCCCATCAACTACTTCAGGAATTTCCCCATCTACGATTTCAGGAGTTTCCCC
>CALLPS010000018.1 GCA_938015355.1 uncultured Pleurocapsa sp. | reverse complement strand
GTAGATGTGGACTTCTATCGTGGGTGGTTTAATAAAGGACAAGTATTACTAAAACTTGGTCAGCCTAGAGAGGCGATTGATGCCACCAGGCAAGTGCTAAGGATCAAGCCTGACTATTTTCTAGCTTGGACACAGCTCTGTCGAGCTTTATCTGAGCTGGAGCAGTATCAAGATGCCAAAGCACATTGTGAAGAATCAATGAAGTTGAATCGCGATTATCCACCAACATCCGCTCTCCTAAAGGAAGTAGAGAAAAAACTAAAAAACTAACTTAAACCAATTAATTAGTCTCAACCCAACTACTGTAAATAGTCAATAGAATTAGCAGCTAATCGCAGAACAACTATATTTATGTACTTAAATTTATTTACTCAGAAATTTGGGTCTGATCCCAAATAAACTCCAAAAGTTGACTTCGTAAGAAATTGACTGCACCCCTCTGGCTACAGTTACCAGTTCATTGCGTTGCAAATTCTTATCGAGAATCAAACTAACGACATCTTTAGCCGCGTTCGCTGCTTGTGGTTCTGCATGTAAAGTAAGTAATATTTTACTACAGTCATTTTCTCCTGCGTTAGCGCAAATAACTGGCAAACCGCCTTGCTGCGTACCGACAATGTTAATACTAGACAAATCGTATCCTTGAGCGGAATAATTCTCTAACTTCTCTGAAACCATATTGCAAAGTTGTTCAGGACTCTCAGAAGATTTGGAAGTTAGTGCTTCCTTTTTCCAATGAAAGATTGGTAACTGAACCTCACTTTCCGAAGACTCTGCTACGGTGGTAGGAACCCCTTCTGTTACCTGACAAGAAAATTTGAGACTTGGCTCTTCAGGGGAGTTAGCGATGGCAGGAGTTGCTAGAGCGATGGCTCCTGTCGCGAATAATGCTGACAAACATCTGGTTTTCATTTGATCAATAAGCCTCTCGATAGGTAAAAGTTACTAGCTACTAGCTGTATACTAGTGTCTTGCATATGTATATGTTCAAATCTTAGATCATAAGCAATATTATTTCCCTTAACTGGAAATTTAAATTAACTAAAATAAATTGCTGATAAAAAAATTAAATTATTCTTCCAGTCAGGCTTTCGAGTACTGCCTTGCCTTAGTTATAGTATAAAAAATCTTCTTATGTCCTAGCAAATCTTTAAGCTGTAAAGACATTAACTTTACACAAGATTTATATTTGTTACTGTGATAGAGCCAATTCTCTAAGAAAAAGCAATGTTCAACCGAATTTTGGCACTAAAAAATTTATGACTCAAAATCTGTTAGAGGTAACAAATGTTTATGCTGGCTATGTTAAAGATCTTAATATTTTGCAAGGAATAGATTTTCGGATTGCTCCTGGAGAATTGGTAGCCGTCATTGGTCCCAACGGTGCAGGGAAATCAACTTTAGCAAAAGCTATTTTTGGCTTGCTAACTCCTGAGCAAGGGCAAATTATTTTTAAGGGAAAAAATATAACAGGGCTGAAATCAGACAAAATAGTCAAAAAGGGAATGTGCTATGTTCCTCAGATAACAAATGTTTTTGTCTCTCTTTCGGTGGAAGAAAATCTAGAAATGGGCGCATTTATTCGGACTGGCTCTCTTCGCTCTCTTAAACAAAAGATTTATACTATGTTTCCTAAATTGGGTGACCGTCGTCGCCAAAAAGCAGGCACCTTATCTGGAGGAGAAAGGCAAATGTTAGCTATGGGAAAAGCTTTGATGCTAGAGCCAGATTTGTTACTTTTAGATGAACCTTCCGCCGCCTTATCCCCAATTTTGGTTAATTCCGTCTTGGAACAGGTAAAAGCAATTAATCAGGCTGGGACAGCAATTGTGTTGGTCGAGCAAAATGCGAAGAAAGCTTTGGCAATGGCAGATCGAGGATATGTCTTGGAAAATGGGCAGGATCGCTTTGAAGGGAAAGGAATCGATTTATTGAATGATCCTAAAGTTGGGGAACTATATCTCGGTGCCGCGTTTAAATCTGAGTAGTTTATCAATCCATTGGCTAATTACACTGAGTGTAACCGTTTAACAAGAGTAGAGATCTTTCCTATCTGAAAAATCCTAGTTTCTAGCTCACGGCTAAGAGACTCTTTCGCGATTGAGTTTATCGTCATATTAATTTAATATTGTTTTGAGTAGCGTAATAAAAGTTTATATATTTTTATATCGTTACTGAGAATCGTGAGATATTTCCCAGGTATCATAGATGATGGCTTCAATAAGATTTAGCCTTAATTTTTATAGATCTGGTTTTGATAAACTTTAGGAGAAAAAATGGACTTTGTAACCAACATTTTTAGTGTTTTTGGCAGTATTAACTTCACTGTAATCTTCCAGTTACTTTGCGTAGCGTTGATTATGATTTCTGGCCCTGTGGTGATATTTTTGTTAGCCTTGCGTGGTGGCGATCTTTAAACAGTATTGTATTCATATTTCATGTGAAAACTGCTCTTTTGGCTAGATCAAGGGGGCAGATTTTTCTCGTGATTTTAAAAGTAGTTTGAGAAGTGGTTTGAGAATATTTAACTCCTTTGCAGTTTGTTTATGAGAATTTTGGCTCTAGTTGTAATGCTTGACCAGTCTTGATTAGCGATCGCACTTTTAGGAAATAGATGGCTAGAAATGCCAACGGCGATCGCTCCAGCATTAATCATGGTAGATGCGTTTTCCAGGGTAATGCCGCCAGTAGGAATTAAAGGGATGTGACCCAGAGGACCTTGTAAGCATTTGAGATACTCGGCGCCTCCGAGAGATTTGATCGGGAAAACTTTGACTACTCTGGCTCCTTGTTGCCAAGCATTGACGGCTTCGCTAGGAGTAAAAATACCAGGAACAAAAGGGGTCTCAAAACGAGACAGGGAGAGTTCTAGCAGTGTGGAGTCAAAATGCGGCGCAAAGGCAAACTGCGCTCCTGCGGTTACTGATTCTTGTAGCTGATGAGAATTGAGAATAGTCCCCGTCCCGATGGTACAGTGTGGGAGTTGAGATCTTAGCTGGGAGATTAAGTCTCCGGGGCGATCGCAGTCCCAAGTAATTTCAATTAAGTTAATTCCTCCCCTAGCTGCCGCCAGAGCCATCTTATGAGCTAATTCATAGTCAGAACAACGAATTATGGCGATCGCTTTGTGTTGGTTCAAAAGTTGCAGCCATGATTCCATCGTGGTAACTATACCTGGAGCTTCTGTACTTATGGTCATTCAGAATTATGTTCCTAAATAGCAATTGGCGAATGACAATTAACTATCCTACATTGTTAATTAAAAGAAGTTAATTGGGAGCATCAGCAAAGTTCTTTATAAAGAGCGAATACGGCTTTTGTAAGCTCGATTATCTAACCCGCTTCCTGTATTAGCAGTTTGTGGGTTAATCTGCTGCTGTAAAATCCTGATACGGTCTGAAGTCGCAGGATGAGTACTAAGGAATCCAGGGGTAGAGCCACCTCTTTCAAGTAATTTTTGCATAAAACCAAGTATTCCCGCAGGAGCATAACGCGCTTTTGTCATATTTTCTAAGCCAAAGCGATCTGCTTCTAGTTCATCAGAACGACTATTGGGACGACTGACAGCCAATTCTACCCCAATTTGTACCGCATTATTGCGATCTAAACCAGCCGCGGACAGCAATCCTTGGGCTAAAGCGCGATCGCGCATTTGTTCGATACCATGACGACCAGCAATATGACCGATTTCATGTCCAATCACACTAGCCAATTCTGATTCATTGTCTGCTGCGGCAATTAAACCCTTGTTGACATAAACGTATCCTCCCATGGTGGCAAAAGCATTGATACTATCATCATCAACTACTTGAAAAGTATAGGAAATATTAGAGCGTTGACTGGTTTTAGCAAGACGCTGACCAATTTGATTGATGTAATTGTTAATGGATTGATTGCGATAGATCTTAGCTTGACCAGACTTGACTAATTCTTGGTTAATCGCTTGACCTAATTCAACTTCTTGAGCATTAGAAATATTGGATATCTGAACTATTTGTATCCCTCGAATCATCAACTCAAGCCAAGAAATACCGTAGCTGGGTTGAATATTAAGTAGGCTAATACTAACAGTAACGATAAGAGTAATTAAACCGTACCAAAAACGACGGTAATAACGATGAGAAAAAAATAAAAATCGCTGAAACATAGTGAAATGAATAACAATCTATATTGAATGCTAGAAAAATGTAATAGTTAATATGACGACAAACTACAACAATAAGTTGCAACTAACTTCTTATTGTCCCAAATAAAGTTACGGACAAGATTCTGGTTCTAATTAAATTAAGGACTATTTGTAAAAGAACATAATTATTTTATGTTTGAGAATTCTGCTTTTAGATTTAGTCAACAACATACTTAGATGTATATTTCTATTGCAATAATTTACTATAAGTTAAAGATTATTACGAAACCCAAACGAAGTGATTAAGTACTAGTATTGAGCAGAAAAAACTGATAATTTTCAAGGCAAGTTAATAAAAATAAATAATAATTTAAGGCTGGCAAATGAAAAT
>CALLPS010000017.1 GCA_938015355.1 uncultured Pleurocapsa sp. | reverse complement strand
GAGATTCAGTTTGGTATTGGCGAGAAGTTTTAATCAATAGCTGTAAGCTGTAAGCCTCAAGAGTTGGGAAAGATGAACCTAAATAAATGATAAATAAGATGAGGGGGACGGTTAAGAAGGCGTTTGCATTATCAGGAGTAGGTTTGCATCTGGGAAAACATACCACAGTCAAGGTGATGCCTGCTGATTCTGGATCTGGTCGTTATTTTGTGCGGGTAGATCTGCCCGATGCACCACAAATTTCGGCTCAGATTGATGCCCTGGGAGCAACTACTCTATCTACGGAATTACAGGCAGGAACAGCCAAAATTAGAACGGTAGAACATCTCCTTGCTGCCTTGATGGCTTGTGGTGTGGATGATGCTCGTATTGAGGTTGATGGGTCAGAAATACCGTTGTTGGACGGTTCTGCAAAAAACTGGTGTCAGGCGATCGCTCAGGTGGGAACTGTGACCCATAATTCTCAGCAGCCTCCAGAGTCAATTACCCCCACAGAACCAATCTGGATTAGAGAAGACGACTCCTTTGTCGCTGCCATACCCGCATCCGTAACCCGTATTACCTACGGTATTGATTTTCCCTATGCAGCAATTGGCAATCAATGGCATAGTTGGCATCCTGTTCAGGATAGTTTTGAGAAAGAAATTGCCCCCGCTCGAACTTTTGGATTTGCAGACCAAATAGAGCAGTTACAACAGGCAGGATTAATCAAAGGAGGAAGCCTGGAAAATGCTTTAGTTTGCAGCCATCAGGGTTGGGTCAATCCTCCCCTAAGATTTACGAATGAACCAGCCCGTCATAAACTATTAGATTTAGTGGGGGATCTTAGTTTATTGGGTCAATTACCAACTGCTCACGTGATTGCTTATAAAGCCAGCCATAGGCTGCATACTCAATTGGCAATTAAATTAGCTAGCATCCTTAGAACTTAGTGTTTATTTGAGATTTAATTCACAACAAACTTTACAAGTGCAAATAGTCAAAGTAACCAGTATTAATACTCACACTCTATTTAGTGATGATTTTTTCAGCAGATGCGCTGTTGATTAATCCTCCCCTAAGATTTACGAATGAACCAGCCCGTCATAAACTATTAGATTTAGTGGGGGATCTTAGTTTATTGGGTCAATTACCAACTGCTCATGTGATTACTTATAGAATCTATTTGGGATTTATTGCGATCGCTAACCTGATCTAACATCAGTGTCAATAATTGAGGTATTCGGTATTAATCCTCACCTAAGATTTACGAATTAACCAGTCCGTCTTAAACTAATAGATTTAGTGGGAGATCTTAGTTTATTAGGTCAATTACCAACTGCTCAATTGATTGCTTATAAAGCCAGCCATAAGCGGTATACTCAATTAGCAATTAAGCTGGCTAAATCTTTATCACCTAATATCTAGCTGTGATCTACCAACCTCAATTAAAGTAAATTTATTAATTAAATCCCGAATGGCTACCGTTAACGATTCTGTTCTCGAAACTCCCGATACTGAAATAAAGACCACCTTTAGCGTTCAAGAAATCCATAAATTACTCCCCCATCGCTATCCTTTTGCTTTGGTCGATCGCATTATTGACTATGTACCTGGAGAGAAAGCTGTTGGGATTAAAAATGTTACTTTTAATGAACCTTTTTTCCCTGGACATATTCCTGATTTTCCTCTAATGCCTGGAGTCCTCATGGTGGAAGCAATGGCACAGGTAGGGGGCATTATTTTAGTTCAACTACCAGGAATGACTGGTAAATTTTTTGCTTTTGCAGGGATTGATAAGGTGCGTTTTCGCCGTCCTGTTGTTCCAGGCGATCGCTTGACGATGACCGTTGAACTCTTATCCCTAAAGCAAAATCGTATTGCCAAAATGCAAGGTAAGGGAGAGGTAGATGGAAAATTAGCAGTTAAGGGGGAAATGTTGTTTTCTTTGATTGAAAAATAAACTTAATATCTGACGTTACGCATAAAAACGAAAAATCAATAGTTAAGGGTGAAAGTTGTTGTTAGTTGTAAAAAAAACAAAACTCCACTTCTCTATCTAGACGGGGTTTAAACCTACTACCCTCTACCTACTACCCTCTACCTATCCTGACAGATCGATTGGTACGTAACATCAGTTAATATTTCCCCAAGAGTCAGGAGAAATATTTGTTATCACTAGTAATTAACTGAAGATTATCTTGTTTCTACCTGTCCATCTAAATTAGATAAGTTATCATCGTCCTTAATTTGAGATCAGTTAGTTTAAGACAGATTAATCATTGTCTAATAACCATCTATTTCATAATTACTAACTTACTATTAAGTCATAGCCCCCAGGAGAATTGATCTTGACCGCTTTAATTCATCCGACTGCTGTTATCAACAAGAATGCTCGAATACATCCAACAGTACGAATTGAACCTTACGCAGTAATCGGCAATCAGGTCAGTATAGGCGCAAATACTGTGGTAGGTAGCCATGCCATTATCGATGGACTAACTACCATTGGCAAAGACAATCAAATATTTCCTGGTGCAGCGATCGGTTTAGAGCCTCAAGACCTAAAGTATAAAGGGGCAAACAGTGAAGTTATCATTGGCGATCGCAACCGCATCCGTGAGTATGTGACAATTAACCGCGCCACTGATGAAGGAGAAGCGACTATTATCGGGGATGATAATCTTTTGATGGCATACAGCCATGTGGGTCACAACTGTATCATTAAGAATGAAGTTGTCATTGCTAACAGTGTGGCGATCGCAGGTCATGTTCAGATCGAATCAATGGCAATTATTAGCGGTGTTTTGGGCATCCATCAGTTTGTTTGTATTGGTCGCCTCGCAATGGTGGGGGGAATGAGTCGCATTAGTCGAGATGTTCCTCCTTATATGACCGTTGAAGGAAATCCCGCCCGCGTGAGATCCCTTAATTTAATTGGTTTGAAACGAAGAGGCGTTAGCCGTGAAGAAATTCGACAGCTAAAAGAAGCTTTTAGTCTCCTGTATCTGCAACATCTTCCCCTTAAAGATGCGATCGCCCAGATCAAGCTACTCAGCAATGGTCAACATGTTCAATATTTACAAGAGTTTATGCAATCTGCTTTAGGGAATAATCGTCGGGGTTTGATTGGGGGAAAGTAATTGGAGATTTTCTGATGTGACATCCTCTGAAGTTAAAATCAAACTAGGAACTAAAAACTACAACAGGATTTAATATATATGCCCAAATACATTATGTGGGGTAGCTATTGCGAAAATGCTCTGGAAAAGCGCACTCCTTACCGTCAAGCACATTTAGCTGGTTTAACTAGTCAAAAAGAACAAGGAATATTAGTTACTCTTGGCCCTACCAAAGATAATACTAAGGTCTTTGGAATCTATGAAGCGGAATCAGAAGATATTGTCGAGAAATTAGTCGAAGCCGATCCTTACTGGCAAAATGGCATTTGGACTGAATATGAGATCAAAGAATGGATTCAAGCATTTTAATAATTTTTAGCTATCAGCTTTTGAGAAGAATAGCCAGAAGTGGGGTAATTATTTCTCTATAATAATATTTAAGGAATTTATCCCGACTTTATACAGATTTATAATATGAATACTCCTGAAACAAGCACCAAAGACCGTAGCTTAAGTGCTTTAATCTATTTATTTCCGTTAATATATTCTCTACCCTTCGGTTTTATTCTGCTCTCTCAGTTTCCTTGGTTGGCTCAATTTTTCGTTCCTCTGATTGCTCTGTATGGGGTTACGAATAGCTTACCTTTTGCCAGCTTAATCATCTTCTTTGGCATCTGGTTTGCCGTAGTCAGAAATGATAATAATAGCTATTTTTTACGTTTTAATGGCATGCAAGCAATCTTACTCAACATCTTGCAGATTTTATTTAGTTTGATTATGGGAATTTTGGCTCCTGCTTTTGGCGCACAAAGTTTAATCAGTGCAACTTTAAGCAACACAATCTTTATGGGTAGTGTGGTGGCTTGTTTCTTCTGTATGGTGCGCTCTATCCAGGGTGAATATGCTGAATTACCCGCTTTATCTGATGCCGCTTCCTCGCAAATTCGGTAATTAACCTGATTAACACTTGATACATAATACTTAAAACTTAATAATTACTCATTAAGTTTTATAGTCCTTTGTCAGCTTGAGGGTCAAAATTAGCAGTAATCTAGAAATATAAGGAATTAAATCAAGATGTAAGTTTACAAATGCTTAACAAGATTCTATATGCTGACTCTGGTGCAGATAATGCCCAAGACATGCTCAAAACATTATTAGAGCTGCCCTCCACAAAAAATGCTCAACTATCTATTCTAAGGGTAATCTCTCCTAAAACTACTCAGGAAGAGTCTGCGGCAAAAGAACAAGCTAAATCTAAGATTGATGAGCTAATAACCAAAATAGGTATCAATCCTAGTCAAGTTACTAGTCGGGTTGAGGAGGGGGAAGTCAAAACGATAGTTTTAAATGTTGCCCAAGAAATAGATGCTGATTTAATCATTATGGGTTCTCGGGGTTTAAGCAAACTCCAGGCAATTTTAAGTAATTCGGTAAGTCAGTATGTGTTTCAATTGACGGATCGATCAATGTTATTGGTTAAAGATGATATTTACATCAAGAAGCTAAAACGAGTCATGGTGGCGATCGATAAGTCCCCTGCTGCGAGTTATGCTCTAGATGTCACTTTATCTATGCTTCAGGGTTATCAAGATGCAGAAATATTTTTAACCCGTGTTAATCCAGATTTAGACCCCAATTTAAATCTGTCCCAAGAAGATATGGAAAACAACCCGATCTTAGCTCCTGCGGTCGCCAAAGTTAAACGGATGGGGTTAGAATACCGTTGTTTGGTAACAGGTGGTAGACCCGCCCAGAAGATCTGTCAGCTAGCTGAAGCGAGAAACATTGATTTGCTGGTCTTGGGTTCTCCCGAACGTCGTCCCTCTATTGCGAAGAGTTTACCTGATATTGAACGTTTACTCGGTAGTTCTCTCTCGGACTATATTCGTATTAAAGCCCCTTGTCCAGTTCTTTTGGCAAGACAAGAAGTGGGATAAATAACCTCTGATTCGTAAGCTTACAGCTTTGGTTAAATGCTGCATTTGGCATGAATGGGAATAATTATTCCCTTGGGTAGAGCGATCGCTTTACCCATCTAAATTATTAACTCCTAAGAAATAAATTAATCTTTTAAGGCTGGTTAAGGGGAAAAGGGAAAAGGGAAAGGGTTTCCTAAAGAATTAGCTGAGTCCTTCGGACTTGCTTCGCAACCGCGTCCGTAACGTCAGTTATTAAATTTATTAAATTCTGTCGAGAGATGGGCGATCGCTTTGGGCTTTAATAAACTATCTTAAATAGTTATATATTGACATAATTCCTCATGATTTATGATTAAAAACCATATTTTGGACTTGAAGTAATTATTATTTAATACAAAAGATATAAGTAGGCGGTTGTAATTAAATATAGGATAAAAAAACTGATAAACAAGGCAACAAACAGGGAAAAAAGGTAATTACAAGTTAAAACCGTTTTATATTTAATATGGTGCGATTTTCTCTTTTGTTTTTAACTTCTTCATATTTTAAGTCAATTTACCTGACCATTTCTGCTTCTACTTGTGAGTCAAATGTTTTAATTCCACTCCAGCACCTTTGTGCATTAATAACTAACTCATAATATTTATATTGGCATAGCATTGGCAAAGAATTATTGGTTATCTTTTGAATAAAATTAAGAGTTACTTCCCTTTATCCTTCATCCTTCATCCTTTATCCTTCATCCTTCATCCCTCATCCTTCATCCTGACGAGTAGATAGCTAAACTTTGTCCTAATTTAACTTTGTACGGCTATAACTCTTGACTCTTGACAAAATGCTAGTATCGAAAAAATCTTAAAATATTTCCCATTTTATGGAGATCGATGTCAACATCTTGATTGGAGATGTCAAATCAACCTCGCATTCTCTCGGTCAAAATCAAAACAACCACAAAATATAACCTAAAATACAGCCATTTTGGTTTTGATAATACAAGCAAGCTAACTTTCTCTAACACTATGCAGCAGATATTTAGTATTCTGAGTTTGATTCCTGGGTATTTAGTTTTTCTAGCTATTTTTCTGGTAATTTTGCCCACTTTGATCGCGATACTGTTACGATTTTGCTTATATCGACATGTTAAATATTTAGCAGGCAAAGCCAGAAGATTATTAAGTGGAGTCAAGTTAGAATCTACACCAAAAATTATTACCAAACTAGAACAAAGACTAGCGGACAGTAATTTAAATCCAGACCAAATTAATACGGCTTCTGTCATTGAAGGAGCATATATGCAAGAGAAATTTTATTTTCTCGGACTGTCTTTAAATTGTAATTTTGTGGATAGTTTATGTCGTATTTTACCTAACTTATTACTTTCTTTTGGTCTGCTGGGTACTTTTTTAGGAATTACTTTTAATTTAGCGAGTTTAAGTCAAACTATTACCCAAGTTGACATCAATGATGTGAGAAATCTAGTAGAAGAATTAGATCGCCCACTACAGGGAATGGGAGTGGCATTTACTACTAGTTTAATTGCGATCGCTTGTAGTTCTTTATTAACAGTAATTAATTTATTTTGGAATACTAACTTAGTAAAAGCTAGTTTACTGAGTTCCATTGAAGACTATATTGATAATATTTATTTACCTAAAATTCAGCCTGTTAGTTCCTTAGAAGAAGCGATCGGACAATT
>CALLPS010000016.1 GCA_938015355.1 uncultured Pleurocapsa sp. | reverse complement strand
AATATAACGCCTATAGCCCTTGGCATATAAAGATTTTATAATTGCTATATAACCGTTTATTCTCAACCCAAGATCGTTAGGCTCGATTCATCTCCGCCCTGTTAACGAGGACGGAGAATTCTCTCTAACTTTGTTAAACGATACTTGCTAAAACGAAAACCTTTCTCGTGGAAAATTCAAGGCTCTTCTAAATAGCCTACGACTTCGACATATAAATTAGGCACATTTTCTCGCTTCAGTTGCTCAGGAATCAAAACTTCTCCTAAGTACATTTTAATTGCGTAGTTATAGCCTCGGCGATCGCTATAATTTCCGTATCTTCTGCCTTCAGCATCCGTCACCGACTCCCAACCACAGCAGACAAAATTGAGAAGACTCATCTGATAGGGTGTTCTGAGAAACCTCGTCGCTTTAGCGCGGGGTGAAGTTACACTACCGATTAATCCAGTGAGATAATCGATCTATTGGTGTCTTGGGGCATAAAAGTGCGATCGCTAGGTAAGGAAGCAACTGGTTCGGTTAAAGTAAATTTACCTGTTTCAATCCACCGCTTTAATTCCTCTGCCACCATCAAAGAACGATGTTTACTAGCTAGAGGGGCAACCCTGACGGACTTGCTATCAATAGTTAAACGACCTTTTTGTAGTTGTTCATAGCTGACTAAACCAAAAGTAGGACGGACTCGCCGAGGAATTGAAAAATCAATTACGGGGGCAACAATATTTTGGTCTAGCACAGAACAGTTTTTGATCACTTCTTCTGTCGTCACAGGCAATGGCACTCCTACTCCTAACATGATCGAGGGACCATAATTTCGGAAATGACAGCCTCTCACCCAATGAGCATTCATCTGCTTCGCATCACCAATCAATGCCACGGTGGCAGCCGGCCCAATTGGGGTACGATTGGGCAACCTTTTTTGTAAGGGAAAATGTTGTGTTCCCTCCCAAGCAATGTAGCCGATTCCTCCACCAAGAAAAATTTTGCTGCCAATGCCTACGGACGATAAGTCTGGGTCATTAAGTAAAGGAGAAATTGCCCCTGGATTGGAGTATACTGCGTTACCTAATCTGGGTTGTAAAGCGCCTAAATAAGTATATAAAGTGCGATCGCCGCCATTGACCCCCACAATAAAATTTTGATAGAGATTACGGGGATTAAATAAATAAAACTGATTAATATTGTCCTTGGTAATAGTGTTTTCCCAAAGTGCGCGGGGGTAACAGTCGGTTTTTTGACCAATCGCTCTTAACTGAACTGATTTACCCGCAATTAAGTCCTCAATTACATGACCTCCACCCTTTTCGCCGCTAATTCCCTCCCGTAGATTAGGATCGCTTTCCTGAAGATTGTAATCGGCTGTAGCAGTTGCTCCTAGGTAAAGATCTACTGCCCCAAAAGCAGCATAAGCAGGTATCCCATCTAACCAACACTGACGAATTTTAATTGGTGGATCAGTGTGACCCAAATTAATCATTGCCCCAGTAGACTCCATCGGCTCGAACGTTCCCGTGGTGACAACATCTACCTGCTGGGCTACTGACCTTACTCCCAAGTCAGAAACCTTAGCTTTGACTTCCTCGACTGTCCAAGCAACAGCTTGACCACGACTAATTTTATCGTTAATTTCGGCGATCGTTCGCAGGGTCATTTAATCACTTATTAATTATTAGTTATTAGTTATTAGTTACTACTTATTATCGATTACTCCTCCTCATGTGGATTAATCTGCTGATATTCTTGATTAAGCGATCGCCTCTTGCCGAAGTGCTGATTGCCAGCAAAGGAATAGTCCCAGTTATCTAAAACATCTTTAATAATTACTTCTTTAAACCAAATTTGCCCCACTACAGTTAATGGCAAAGAAAGAAACAAGCCCAAAAAACCAAAAAAAGTGGCGAAAAATAATTGAGAAAGAAGCGTCAGGGCAGGGAGCAAAGAAACTTGTTGTGCCATGACAATTGGAGTCAATAGATTGCTTTCAATCTGCTGAATAATTATATAAAGTATCAGCACAGCTAATGCCTTCCAAGGTGCTTCAATTAAAGCGATCACCATCGGCGAAAGTACACTTAAAGTGGGCCCAAGATTAGGAATAAAGGTCATTACCCCCGCCAACATTGCTTGAGACAATGCTAGAGGAATACCCAAAATAAGCAAGACAATAAAGCTTAAAACAGCAATCACTACCATATTGAACAGGATGCCCACTAACCAGCCTTCTAAGCCTTCTGTACAAAGATCTAAGATCTCTTCAACTCGACGACGATAGAAGGCAGGAAACAGCCGTTTAAACCCCCTACGATAGGGAGTAGGATCGGCTAATAGCATTAAAGTAAGGGCAAACAGTAAAAAGATACTCAGTAAAACTCCCAAGGAACTGTAAAAAAATGTCAATCCTCCCCCTAAAAACTGTTTCACTAGAGGTTGTAACTGTCGATTTAATTCCTCAGCATCAGGCAGAAAACTAATGATTCTGGGATCGAGACGTTCTGATAATAAATCCGTCCAGCCATCTAATCTTTCAATTCCTTGAGGAACTAACTTTCCTAAATCTTGAAACTGATCGATAAACGGAGGAACCACGATCCAGATACAACTAGCCGCGACAGTAATTAGAGATAATATTGACAACAAAACGGCATTAATCCGCTTGATTCCTCGCTTTTGAAAGTTTTTTACCAAAATATTGAGGGAAGTCGCCAAAACAATAGCAGTAAATAGCAGCAACAATAATTGTTTAATCTGCCAGAGAACATATAGGGAAATAAAAAAAACAATTAGACCAATCCAAGTACCAAAATTCACCTTTTGAGACTCCTTCTAAGGAGGAATACTGGGGACAAAGCTGCTCTATAGGTTAACCTGGTTTGTTGATTTTGAAACTATATTTTATTAATTATTAGCTAATACTACTTGTACAAGAGCAGATATCAATTCTTAATTTCAAATTGAGATTTGAAATAGTTAATCTTTGGCTTGCTGAAAAACCAAGCTTATCCATACTTATCCATAATATTGTCTACCTAAGATTAAGCCGATCACCAAAGATGGCATTAGTACCATTATCAATACTGTAGTAGTAGTGGGTATTAGGTTCAAATACTGCCCCCCGTACTTGATTAACAAGGACAGTACTGTAGATAAGAGCAATATTTTAAGGATAAAACCTACTATTTGGGTATTCATTCTATTTCAGCTTTTGCTTGATAAAGCTAACTAACTGATTAAACTGTTTCTTAATTTGTTCTGATTCTTGTTCTAGCTGAAGGACTTTTAACTTTAATTCCTCAACTTCAGAAGTTAAAGCCGAAATATCGTCACTACTTCCAACAGCGGATTTTGATTCATCGGAGGCAGAGGGCAAAGGCTGTTTCTTCGCCTTCATCATAGCATCGCGAATCGCATCTACTAGCTGTTCACGATCAAAAGGCTTCTCAACAAAAGAAAAATACTCAAAAGGTTCCGCTATTTTGTCGGTCACTTCTTCTTTGCGACCAGACATTAAAACCAAGGGAATCGAACGAAATTTTATTTGCTTCTGAATTTCTTGATAAACTTCCCACCCACTCATTTTTGGCAGCAGAAAATCCAGCATAATTAAATTAGGATTTTCGGTTCTAATTAAATTGAATCCTTCAAGACCATCTTTAGCTTCAATGATGTCAAAGTTACCTTCTGGTAGCATATCTTTGACTCGCATTCTAATGACTTTACTATCGTCAATAACTAGAATTTTGTGGGTTGACACGATTTACTCCTGAGCGACTAACTCCTCATGCCTGAGATCTACTAGACTGATTGTGGCAGTTAGTTTTTGGTTTACAAGTTTAGAGTTCCCTTTTAAATTACTAAAATAACAGGAAAAAACATCTAAATGGTAATTAATTTTGGATTCCGCCCCAGTATTATTACTAATATATAAAACATTATGAATCAATCTCAACCATCTTACTCGATCAAGAAGGACTGGCAAGCAGAAGTTACTTCTCTTCCATCTTGGCTAAAACGACCAATTGGCAACGCTAGCGACTTGTCAACAGTACAGCGAATTATTAAACAAAGAAATATTCATACTATTTGCGAAGAGGGGCGATGTCCCAATCGCGGAGAATGTTACGCTAATCAAACAGCGACTTTCTTATTAATGGGTCAAACCTGTACTCGTGCCTGTGCTTTTTGCCAGGTAGAAAAGGGTCATGCGCCGATGGCTTTAGATCCAGATGAACCCCAGAAAGTTGCGGATGCAGTAAGTTTATTGGGCTTACGCTACGTTGTCTTAACTTCTGTTGCTAGAGATGATTTAAAGGACGGGGGAGCAGCCTGGTTCGTTCAGGTAATGAACGCTATTCGTTTAAAAAATCCTCAAACCAAGATCGAAGTCTTGACTCCCGATTTTTGGAGTGGCAAAGATGCTACCAGTAGCCAAAAAGAGCGAGTCGCAACTGTAGTTACAGCTAACCCTGCTTGTTATAATCATAATCTAGAGACTGTTTCCCGTTTACAAGCACCAGTGAGAAGAGGAGCAAAATACGATCGCTCTCTAAATGTGTTACGCCTGGTTAAAGAAATAGATCCCTCGATACCCACTAAATCAGGGCTAATGTTGGGCTTAGGGGAAACAGAAGCCGAAATTATCGAAACTTTGCAGGATTTGCGCCAGATTAATTGCGATCGCCTTACTTTAGGGCAATACATGCGCCCATCCTTAGCTCATCTTCCTGTGCAAAAATATTGGACTCCTGAGGAATTTACTAATTTAGGTGAAATTGCTCAAGAGCTAGGCTTTTCCCATGTGCGATCTGCGCCCTTGGTGAGGAGTTCTTACCATGCTGGGGAAGAATAATTACTGGTAAGGTGATTACTCGTTAAATGGTTTCGTGTTTTAGCTCTTTGAACTTGCCTAATAGACGGTCAGCCCAATACTTAACATCATAAGTGGTTACAGTTTGATACATTTTGGACATCCGTTCTTTTTGTTCCTCAGGGGACATTTCCAAAGCCTGCTTAATTGCCTGATCCATTTTGCCTACGGAATAGGGATTGGTTAAGACCGCATCAGGCAATTCCACCGCAGCACCGACAAATTCTGATAGTACCAGAACTCCATCTTGTCCTTCATGAGCCACAACATATTCTTTCGCTACCAGATTCAAACCATCTCGTAAGGGGGTCGTCCAACAGATATCAGCAGCCTTATAGTAAGCTATCAAGTGAGGCAAAGGGATTGGCTGAGTAAATAATCGTACTGGCATCCAATCTAGCTTGGCAAAGCGACCATTAATCTGACCGACAAGCTGTTCGATGGTACTTTGAGCTGTATCATAAACCCTCATGCCAGCAGCAGCCTGAACACAGGTCATCACAAAGCTAACTTTTCCTCGTAATTCTTCGTTTTCCTCTAACAAGCGACTATAGGCTAATAATTTTTCTTCATTACCCTTGACATAATCAACTCGTCCCGCAGCAATAATTAACTTTTTGTCCCCCAATTCCTCTTTGATTTGGTAGAGTCTGTTCTTGGTTTCAATTTGGTCTAAAACAGACTGAATAAATTGAGGGTTTGTACCTACAGGAAAGGCATCAATGTTCACCACTTGCCCCTTATAGCTTAACTGAGTCGTCATTTCTGGTTCAGCCAAAGCAATCCCCACAGGGGTCATATGACCATCAACAGCTTCTTGTTTTAGTACTTTTACAGGTTTTAAACTACGGGCAACATTAACAAAGTTTTCCGAGTACCGAGGAATATGGAAGCCAACTATATCACAGCAAAGTAAGCTTTCGACGATCTCATCACGCCAAGGCAAAATGTTAAATACATCTACTGAGGGAAAGGGAGTGTGGTGGAAAAAGGCAATTCTGGCATCGGGCTTTAATTCCCTGATATATTGGGGTGCTAGCCACAAATTATAGTCATGAATCCAAATTATTGCGTCTTCTGCTGCCTCTTCACAAGCAGCTTCTGCAAATAAACGATTAATGTTTTTAAAGTTTTCCCATTCCGCAGTTTCCGAGGTGAAATGATAGGGAAAAGAATGGAGAATTGGCCAGAAAGCTTCTTTAGAAGTAATGTGATAAAACTGTTTAACCTGTTCGTCGTTTAAGGGAATACGTCGGACACTATAATTTGCTTCTCCCTCAATATTGACTCGCTCTTCAAAGTCATCCTTTTGAGACTCATTGATCTGCTTCCAGGCAATCCAAGTGCCTTGATTGACATCAGCAAAGAAACTTTTAAGAGTAGGTACAATTCCATTGGGACTTTTTTTGCGAACGTAATGGATTTTGCCATCTTTGATTATTTCGTCATGGGGTTCGCGATGATAGAGGATAACTAAAGATGATTTCATGATTATTTGTGATTGATTACAGAACTATCTCTAAAACTGATGTTGGGATGCTAAATTTAAGTAATTTTGTCGTGATATTCTATTTTGAATCCTACACTAATTGGGAGCATTGCATTGGCACTCTAAGTAAAAATACTTAGAACAAAATAGACTTTCTTCAAATTGAGCATGACAGCTCGAATAACTCGAATAACAAGTAATTGTTGATCTTAAGTTTTAAACAGTGGAATCGACAAAATGTTCCTCAAAATCACAAGAAAGGATTATTTAGAGGCTAAAAGCGATTGATAGTCGAGGTTAATTTGCTCAAGCTTAAGGAAGCTTAACAAGTTAAATTAAACAGTTGCCGTGTTGTCTCTAATCCATCAGAATAAACTAAGGGAAAAATGCAGATCATCCACTATTAGAGAAAGTTGCGTGAAAGTAGAAGTAGACACCTCAATTAGGTTAGTTCCCGAAGCTACAGGAAAA
>CALLPS010000015.1 GCA_938015355.1 uncultured Pleurocapsa sp. | reverse complement strand
AAATAATTCCAATAGTTACCAAATACTCCCTCTACATAGTCTTTCGTTTCAGCAAAGGGAATTTGCTCCACAAAGCGATCGCGATCTTGAATACCGTAGCGATTTAACCAAGCATTAACATTTCCTGTCCCTGCATTGTAGCTAGCAACAGCTAACAGAGAATCATCTTGATAACGATGATGATTATGTCTCAGATACCAAGTCCCAATTTTGATATTGTCTTCAGGATTAGTCAAAGAATAATCTGCCAGTTGAATTTGTCCTGCAACCCACTTAGCAGTTGGTGGCACAATCTGCATTAAACCTATCGCCCCCACGCTCGAATCAATGGTGGGATTAAAAGTTGATTCTTTACGCATTACAGAAATAACCAGCAAGGGATTAATCTGTTGCTGTTGAGAGTACTTGAGAATTTCAGACTCGTAAGGAAAGGGAAATAAATTATGCCAGTAAGCCTGAGTTTGACGCAATGCTCGCCACTGCTTTAATTCTTGAGGAGTTTCTCGCTTAGTTAAATCCCAAATTGACTGCATTCCTGCGCTATACTGACCAAGTTCTAACTTGAGTACCCCTTCTGTGAATTGCTCGTTCACCGTCAGTTGTTGAGGTTGTTCAATTTCCGACTGCAAGAGTAACCAAGCATCATAATACTGCCCCAATAGATAAAGTTCTTGCAATGCTTTGGAACCGATGGGCAAAGGACGATAAACCTTAGTTAAATTTAAACCAGGAGAAAGGGGACGCACTTGTCCAAAATCCCCCACATCCCAACCCAGCATGACCGCAGAACGCCATGCCCAGTAAGATTGAGGATATAGTTTAATCACTTGTTTAAAGGCTGTTTTGGCTGCCTCTGGGTCGTTAAGCTCAATTGCCCATTTTCCCGTCGTGTAGATCGCTTTGGGGGCAAAATCTAGCTCTCGGTTCGATTTAACTACAGGTTGCATCCATGACCAGGCATCTTGTTTATTGCCGTTGGCTGCTAGTTTTTGTGCAGTTTGCCAACGATATATTGCCGCTGCTGTCGAGTCACTATGTTGATTTAATAATTTTTGTCGAGAATCATTAGCCGCTTGATGCTTACTAAAACGTTCATGAACGATCGCTTTAGAGCGATAGGCTTGGGGTGCAGAGTCAGGAAATTTTGAGATCGCTTGTTCCAGATAAACTACCGCTTCATCGCCACTAGAAATACTAGCAAGATAGATCAGAGCTTGTCCCGCTTCCCTTGAATCATGATATTCCCGCAGTAGTCTTTGATAAGCCCGTCTGGCAGTGTCGAGATTGCCATTGCGATGAAATCCCCTAGCTGCGCGGTAGAGATTGCGCGGAATTGGGCTAGACAGAGTATAAGCATCAGCAGCTTTGCGGTGTTCCCCTGAGCGCCAGTAGGCATCAGCGATCGCTTCCCAGTCTTCCGTCGTTAACTTACTTGGATATTCCAATACTAGGCGATCGCGGAGCGGATTTAGAGCTGGATCTCGACTATATTTTGCCAACAACAATAACATTTCAAACTGATCGGGATTTTTACGCAGTCGCTGATGAGCAATCTTTTGGGTAATGGGATGAAAAGGAAATTGTTGAATTAACTTTGTTTCATTGAGAGCCTCATTCTCTTGAAGTAAACTAAGGGCATTAGCCGTCAGAGGATGATTTGGATAAGTTTTGATCAGGTATTGAAGGGTTCGTTGTGCCGCTGACTCCTGCTTGTCTTGCTGATATGCTTGAGCAGTTTTTAACAGAATTTGTGGGCGCAACAGAGGATAGTCTTCGTCTAATCCTTGAAGATAGGATAACGCCTTCTTACCCTGTCCCTGCTGAATTAAATCCACCGCTAATAAATATTGGGCGCGATAACGATCTTGTAGCTTATTTTGCGGTAAGTTACGAGTTTCTTGGTTTGATGCCAGAAGTTTGAGCTGAGATTCTCTAGAATTGGGAGATAGCGATCGCAAACTTGTCAGAGAAGATTCGCTTAAAGTCTGTCCCTCAGATTTATTCGAGGGGGAATTGAGATTACGCCAAGTAATTCCCCCTAAACTACAGCCAATACTAAACAGAAAAACCAGGGCAATTAACTTTTTGTGTTTCAGAAATAAAGCTTTAGGGTCAGGTTTTGTGGATTGTTGTATTTCGGAGTGTTTTGGTCGCACGGGGGATTCTAGCATGGGGACAACTAGGGAATGAGGATGGAATTGAAGATAAGGGGATAAATATTGACAACATCTTTTATAATCAGACGTTGACAGTACAGAGATTGATCGATCACCTTCATCAGGAGAGAAAATTCGGAACTATGATTACTAACTCTGCGTCAAATGCTCATAACTAATCCATAAGAGAAATATTTTTTACCTAGTCATGTTTAACGCAAAATACCGTAAAATAGCCACCTCCTATCTGATGATTCTGTCTGCCACCGCAGTGACTATTACTAACCCCGTTAATATAACCTCTGCTCAAGCACAGTTATTTCCAGAGCAAAGACCAACCCAAGATCGTGAATATAATGCTCCTCAACCGAGACGAAATCAGACGACTGCTCCCAATACTGTACCTAGAGGTTTTGTCATTCCTGTGGAATTTGAAGAAGAAAAAATCTTAGTTACTCCAGAAGAAACTGTTCCCGTCACTTTACTAGTTGCAGCTAATGTTAGAGACAGTAGACGCAATACTTTGATTCCTTATGGCAGCGAGATTTTAGGTCAAATTGAACCTAGTGAGGATGAGTCTGGTTCTTTATTTGTTGCTCAAGAAATCGTATTTCCTGATGGCACAACTCAGTCGATTGACGCGGAATCTGAGGTTGTAACCCGCCGAGAAACTATCAAAAAAGGTGCCAATACAGGGGACATCCTCAAGGGTGCCGCCATTGGTGGAGCCGCGGCTACAGTGCTAGCAGAGATCTTCGGCGATATTGATGCCCTAGAAGTTTTGGGTGGTGCTGGTGCTGGTGCAGTTGCGGGATTACTATTGGGAGGAAACGAAGTAGAATTAATTTCTATCGACCCCAACAACGACCTAGATTTGACCCTATTGAGCAATTTAACTGTGCGTTAAATCTTAAGTAATTTTTCATTATCTTTTAAGACAATGGTTAGGTACGATTTACGCGGCTTTACCTGAATTAGAATTGGTTTAGGAGTTAAATCGGAAAAAATGAAAACGCTTTATAAATGGTCAGTTGAAGATTACTACCAGATAATAGAATCTGGAGTGTTGGAGGGAAAATCTGTGGAACTTTTAGAGGGCGAAATTATTGCCATGAGCCCAGAAAACCCGATTCATAGCTCTCGAATTGACACTATAGCTGATTACTTACGAGACAAATTAAAAGATCAAGCCAAAGTTAGAGAAGCTCATCCTATTACCCTCGACAATTCTGAACCTGAACCAGATGTTGCCATAGTTCGATTTGATCATAATAATTATAGCGATCGCCATCCGTATCCCCAAGATATTTATTGGTTGATTGAAGTATCGAACAGCACCTTGAGCAAGGATTTGGAAGAGAAATCTGTTACTTATGCTCGTAACGGCATTGCTGAATATTGGGTAATCGATTTACTTAACAATAAACTTTGGATATTTACTCAACCCCAACAAAATGGCTATGCAAGCACACAAAAGGTGGTTACAGGTAATATTAATTCTCTTTCATTTTCTAATATAGCTATTGAAGTTGATAGATTGTTACCTAAAAAATAATGTAGGCGATTATCCTGCATTTAAGGAAAGTCCAACGCTTTGTTTTTTCAACAATCTCAATGCCTTATTCTTAATTTTCCGAACACTCTCTCTACTAATACCGCAGAGTTCACCTATTTGCTCATATGTCTTAGTTTGACCGTCTTTTAAACCAAAACGAAGCATAATTACATCTTTCTCTCTTGAGGGCAAAGTATCTAATAAATCTCTTACCTGAGAGCTTAATTCTTGCTCGACGATAAAGTCTGTTGGAGTAGCCGAATCATCAGCTAGTAGTTGTCCTAATTCAGTTTGATTCTCATCAATGGTTAGATTGAGACTTTTGGGTTTAGCTCTATAGGAGGCTTGAACAAGATATCTTAATCTCTCGACGGTAATCTCCAATTCATGGGCAATTTCGGCTTCAGTTGGGGTTCTGCCTAGCCTTTCCCCTAGCTCCCGATTGGCTTTTTTAATCTTACTTAATTTATCGGTGATGTGAATTGGTAAGCGAATCGTACGGGATTGATTGGCTATCGCTCTAATCATCGCCTGTTTAATCCACCAATAGCTATAGGTTGAGAACTTATAGCCTTTACTGGGGTCAAACTTTTCTGCGGCTCTCATGACCCCAATACTACCTTCTTGAATTAAATCCAGTAAAGACAGTCCATTGTTCTGATATTTTTTAGCAATGGACACGACTAATCGCAAATTTGTTTTAGCTAGCTCTTGTCTTGCTAACTGTCCTCTACGAACTATTTCTTGTTGATCTAGAGTCAAATTATCTAACTCTAACAAAGGTATCATGGCTTGAATCTGATTGGCATACTCAATCTCTTCTACACCACTCAGTAAAGGATTACGTCCAATATCTTTGAGATATTTAGCAACAGCATTATCAGAATTCATAATTAATTATTGATATGTTTATTATTGAGATTTAAAATCGATGTTTGTTAAATATTGAACTTCACTCTAACCAATACAGCCAGAGCGAAGTTCTTTTTCTTATATATCAGCCTTTTTATAAAATTAGCGGCTGACGGTTTTTAATATCTGTATACAAGTATAAACTACTGTGTACTAATGTAACAATAATGAGAAAAATATCTTAAGGTTTCCCTTATCCCTCAAAATCTTCCCTTGCTAAATTTGAAAAACTTACTATCATAGATAAAGTACCACTACCGCGTTGGTGACTACCTCACAAGTTTATTGATCTATGCTTGATTTATGAGGGAATAGCATTAGTCCTGCGTGAAAGTATACCGAGCTTGTACTCGGAAATGGAAGCGAGGGCAGCCAATTCCCACCCTGGAATGCCAGGTCATAAACTAAGGTAAAACGGCGTGGCGGTGGGCTATTTTTCAGTTAACAGTCAATCTTGCAACAAAGCTAGTTAACATCAAGGGTTTTGTTAAAAATGTAACAAGAGAGACTTCCCTTCAGGGGTTATGATTAGCTATATTGTTGGGAATATAGCTACTTGATGACAAAATTATCCACTACCCTCTACCAAACTGAGTTTTATGGTCATACTTTTCAGTTAAGCAATGGGCTTACTATTATTCATCAGTATTTGCCCACAACTCCAGTAGTAGTTGCAGATATCTGGGTTAATGCTGGAGCGATCGCCGAACCAGAAGCCTGGTCAGGAATGGCACACTTCTTGGAACATATGATTTTCAAGGGTTCTCCGAATGTGATGGTAGGGGAGTTTGACTGGTTGATTGAAAGCACGGGGGGAGTGGCTAATGCTGCTACAAGCTATGATTATGCTCATTTTTATCTGACGACCGCCGCAACTCATTTAGAGCAGACTTTGCCCTGTTTGGCAGATATTTTGTTACGAGCCGATATTCCTGACGAAGAATTTATTCGTGAACGAGAAGTGGTAATTGAGGAAATTCTCTCTAGTCATGACGATCCTGATTTTTTGGGATTTCAGGCTTTATGTCAAAATACCTATCAGCATCACCCTTATCGGCGTTCTATCTTAGGGAAAAAAGAGCTACTGCTGGAACATACTCCTAACCAAATGCGCTGTTTTCATCGCACTCACTACCAACCCGAAAACATGACGGTAGTAATTGTGGGGAATATTGAACAAGAAAGGGCTTTAGCTTTGGTCAATGAGAACTTTAGCGATTTTAGTGTTCGTTCTGAATGTCCCCCTGTTACTGTAAATGTTGAACCTCCAGCGATCGCGATTCGTCGTCAAGAGTTATCTCTCCCCAGAATTGAACAGGCTCGTCTCTTAATGGCTTGGGTCTGCCCTGGTTCGGAGTCTTTGGAGGAAGCGATCGCTTTGGATTTAATTGCCCTTATTTTGACAGGAGGGCGTAGTTCAGGCTTGGTTAGAGAATTACGGGAAGAAAGGCAGTTAGTCCTGGATATTGACTGTGAGTTGTCTTTGCAAAGGGATTCTAGTATGTTTTCTATCGGTGCCTTGTTAGCAACAGAGCATGTATCGATGGTCGAACATATGATTTGCGATCGCCTTAATCAATTGCAACATCATTTGATTCCTGAAACTGAGATTAACCGCGCTAAACGACAGTTAATTAATGATTATATTTTTTCGACGGAAACTCCTAGTCAATTAGCCAGTGTCTA
>CALLPS010000014.1 GCA_938015355.1 uncultured Pleurocapsa sp. | reverse complement strand
AAATAGAAATAGCAGCTTCATTCAATATCTATTATTCAACAGACAGTATGAATTTTGAGTTAATAGAGAATATCAGTGCAAGTGATGAGTTAAGCTATGCACACCTACCAAGCTTTGGCTTAGATGGGTGTTATGCTATTACGGCCATTGACTCATTAGGGAATGAGGGAGAATTCTCAAATATTCATTGCGTGAATAATTGTCCAATATATACCCTACCGAACACCTTTACGCCTAACAGTGATGGTGCAAATGATGCCTTTGTCCCGATTAAAAACTTTTTTGTAGAAGAGGTAGATTTTCAAGTCTTTAATCGTTGGGGTAATAAAATATTTGAAACAACAGCCTTTAAGGTTTACGGTTCCACGTATTTGATAATTTGCGGAAAGCTTTCCAGCTATCATGAAAATCAGAAATAGAGATATGCGATAGGAAGTTTGCATTGCGAAAAATAAGCAGGAATAATTACTCAATAGATTTTATCTTTATACTTAAGAATTAATTAACGTGCGGAATCAGAGGTAAGAGGTAAGAGGTAAGAAGTAAGAAGTAAGAAGTAAGAAGTAAAGAGATCGTCAATGAAACATCACCAAACAGCATTAAAAATTAAAACTACAGGGAAATCTCTGCATAAAATTACGAATCAAGTGGAGCAAGCTGTGGCAAAATCTGCCGTTAATATGGGGCTATGTACAATATTTGTGCGCCATACTTCGGCATCTTTGTTGATTCAGGAAAATGCCGATCCTGATGTCTTAATCGATTTAGAAAACTTCTTTTCTCAGTTAGTACCAGAAGATGCCACAAGGTATATCCATCGTTCCGAAGGGCTTGATGATATGCCTGCTCATATTCGCTCTGCTTTAACTCATACTTCAGAACATATCCCGATTTCAGCAGGACAATTAGTTTTGGGCATTTGGCAAGGAATCTATCTCTGGGAACATCGGCAACGCGGTAGCTACAGAGAGATTATGGTACATATTAGCGGGGAAGCAAATTGAGTAAGAACAGATTATTTCATATAACTTCTCTAGCTGAATGGAAAGAAGCAAAAACTGTCGGAGAATATCAACCTGAAGGTTTTGCCCGTGAGAATTTTATTCACTGTTCCTATCGTCATCAACTCATGACAGTAGCTAATCGTTTTTATCGAGGGCAGAACGGACTTGTTATATTATTGATTGATTCCTCTAAAATAAATGACAGTGTAATTGAAGAAAATTTAGAAGGGGGTACAGAACTTTATCCTCATCTATATGGTGTATTGTCCATTGATGCCGTAAGCAATGCGATCGCCTTTCCCTGTAATATTGATGGGAGCTTTAGTTTTCCAGTCGAATTAGAAGTTTAATATTGATTATGGCTATTAAACATTATTGTGATTAAGATCGACTCTATCTATGCGATCGCTTTCCATGGAAAAAGTAAAATCCTGCGGCGTAATTTGCTTTACTCGAACTAAGCAGCCATCATTCCTGCTCATGAAGCGATCCTATCGTTATGATTTGCCTAAGGGTCATATCGAACCAGGGGAGACAGAATTACAATGTGCTTTAAGAGAATTGTTTGAAGAAACAGGAATTAGTCATAAACAAGTTTGTCTGGAATTGGATTTTCGATTTAAAACTATTTACTATCCCCGCTATCGGCGTTTTGGGGGACAAAAAGTAGAAAAGTCTTTGGTTATTTTTTTTGCTTGGGTCAGTGAGGAATTAGAAATTGTGATGACAGAGCATAGTGATTCGGAATGGGTTAGATGGAATCCTCCTCACTATTTTCACAATCGAATAATTGATGAATTGTTGTTAGCCGTCGATGATTTTTTGTAATAGTTTTATTATCAGATACTTACCAATTCTTTCAGCTTATTTAAACCAGATATTTTTGCCTGTCGTTCTTTAATCGAGATCATTTCTTCTAGAATTAGGTTGGAGGGGTCGACTTCTTCCAAGTCTCGACCTCTTTGAGTTTTAATCATGGTAATTTGGCTAGTTAATACAAAACTGACAAAAGAAGCGATCGCAATTACAGGCAGCATTGCCGTACCCGATAGTACGCTGAGGATAATACTCGTACTAACTGGAGTTTTGGTAACAGCCACATTGATTGCTGCCATTAAGCAGACCATCCCCACCGTAGGATGAACTTGAGGTACTGCTAAGGAAACTGCATAACCGACATTAGCACCAATAAAAAACAAGGGGAAAATAAAACCACCCAAGAAACCAGAATGAAGGGTAAAACTAATGGCAAACATTTTCGCTACGGCGATCGCCAATAAGATGCCGACGCTTAAAGTAGCTCCCGTTTCAATTACAGTCTGAATTTGTGCTTCGCTAAAGAATAGGGTTTGGGGGAAGGCAAAAGCAATTAGACCGATTGATAATCCACCTAATGTTGCTAAGACAATAGGATAGTGTTCTAAAGGTTTTAACAGCTTGCCAATCATGCGAAAGATCCCAATAAACATAACTGCCAAACCAGCACCAATTATGCCCAAAACTAAGCCTTCAACTAAGTTCTGAGGCGATAATTCTGGGACTACTTCAAAGTGATAAAAACCGCCGATAGTTATGCCCGTATTGAGTCGGAATACGGCAAAGGAAAAAATCGCCGCAATAATCGCGGGAGCGATCGCTTCAAAATACTGCAAGCCACGACGATGGGGAATTTCTAGGGCAAATAAAGCTGCACCTATCGGCGCGCCAAAAAAAGCACCTAATGCGGCACTCATACCACACAGGGTTAGAATCCTGACTGAAGTTTTACTCAGCTTTAATTTATCTCCTAACCAACTTCCCAAACTGCCATTAACTTGAACCAAAGGTGCTTCAGGTCCTGCACTACCACCAGAGGTAATGGCAACCAAGGAAGCAATTACCATCGCGGGACTTTTACTAATGTCGATTTTACCTGGACTATGAATTTTATCGACTACCTGAGCCATTTCTCCAGGAAGACCCATAAAATAGAGGACTAAACCCACCAAAAAACCACCAACAGTAGTGGCAATCCAGACATAGTTGCTGGTAGGCAACCAGCTAGGAAAATAAGGCTCGACTATTTCGGGCAAGGTGTGCCACATCCCATGCATCATAGTTTCCAGCACGAAGTAATAGGCGGTAGCTACCATCCCACCAGCAATGCCGATGATTACCGCACAAAGATAAAGCTGTGAGTAATTAAATTTTCTATTCTTGCTAATAATTTCTGGGCTATTCCCGTGTTCAGAGTGATCATTCGACGACATAGTGACTCCTAGTATTAAGTAAAAATCTGTTAGTTGTTATACTTTTTGAAACCAAATGATGAGCGCAACCATCATGTCGATAAAAGTACTAATAGCGATCAAAACAACAAAGCTTAGAAAAAAAGCAACCCAAGTTAAATGTAAAACGCGGTAGCGATCGCTAAATGAAAAAAATCCCAACATGAAATATTTGTTTTTTAGATATTTTCAGCTTTTAAAATTGAGATTTTTACAGTTTTGTAAAAGGGTAAATACATTAATTCTGTAGTTAATTACACAATTGATGTATGTATTTTTCATTTATAGAAAATGCGATTATTTTAAAGTTACTAATACCTAATCTATAAAAAACATTGATTTCTCTCAAAACCACTTAGCTATTGAATTTATCTCTAATTGGTACTGGCAAAATGTATTTAAAGGCACATCAACGTTTGTATTAAGCTTTTTTGAATATTTCTTTATTTTTGTTAATAGTTTGAATTTTAAATGTCATGATTTCCTTTTAATTAGAATAATTATAGTGAATAAAACTATTTGGCATCAGGAAGAAACAGCAAATTTTCAGGTTTATCCAGCTTTTTATAATCCGAAAAGTAAGTTTGTTCGTGATTTAGGAGTGTTAGCCGCTACTGTTTATAAACAG
>CALLPS010000013.1 GCA_938015355.1 uncultured Pleurocapsa sp. | reverse complement strand
TCTCAACTGTTAGAGAATATATACTTATCACCTGCTGATGATGGCAATTAAGAGTCGGCACATAATAAGTAAGTAGAAAAGAAAGTTAAATATTAGAAATAATGGTAGATAGCCTTAAAAAACCACAGTTTGAGGAAGTTCGCCCAGGAGTAAAATCTCCAGCGGAAGAGACTATCCTGACTCCTCGCTTTTATACAACCGATTTTGAAGAGATGGCTAACATGGACATCTCCCTCAATGAAGAAGAACTCCAAGCAATTTTGGAAGAGTTCCGTGTTGACTATAACCGCCATCATTTTGTCCGAGATGAGCAGTTTCAAAAGTCTTGGGACAACATCAGTGGGGAAACTCGCAAAGTATTTATTGAATTTCTCGAACGTTCCTGTACTGCTGAGTTTTCAGGATTTTTACTGTACAAGGAATTGGGCAGACGTTTAAAAGGAAGAAACCCCGTATTGGCGGAAATCTTTAATTTGATGTCTCGGGATGAAGCACGCCATGCAGGTTTTCTCAATAAAGCTCTATCGGACTTTAATCTGTCTCTGGATTTAGGATTTTTAACTAAAAGTCGCAAATATACTTTCTTTAAGCCTAAGTTTATTTTTTATGCGACTTATCTTTCTGAAAAGATTGGTTACTGGCGTTATATTACTATTTTCCGCCACTTAGAACAGCATCCTGAACACGAAATTTATCCGATCTTCAATTTCTTTGAAAACTGGTGTCAGGATGAAAATCGTCATGGCGACTTTTTCGATGCGGTCATGAAGTCTCAGCCTCAATTCCTTAATGACTGGAAAGCAAGACTATGGAGTCGTTTCTTCTTGCTTTCGGTATTTGCGACTATGTATCTTAACGACGTTCAGCGTTCGGCATTTTATGAGTCTTTAGGCTTAGATGCTCGTGAATATGATAAGCATGTGATTAAACAAACTAATGATACTGCGGGGAGAGTATTTCCTATCGTGCTGGATGTGGAACATCCTGATTTCTATCAGCGTTTAGAGAAGTGTGTCACTAACAATGAGAAACTCAGTAAAATTGCTAGCTCTAATGCTCCTGCTCCAATTAAGTTGTTGCAGAAATTACCTCATTACATTTCTAACGGCGTTGAGCTAATTAAGATGTACTTAATCAAGCCAATTCGTGTTGATAATTTAGCTGGCACTGTTCGCTAAATTACTATCTAGCTAATTGATTTACTTTTCCCAGTCCTGTTTTTTTTAGCAGGACTTTTTTTGTCTTTCTAGATTTGGCAAAAATGTAAAGAAATATTACAAAAAACTCCGATATACGTAAAAGAAGAGGTGATCACAGAAGTAATAAATGACTGATATCAGTTTTTCCTCTAGATATTATGGTCAAACTCAAAGATGGGCAGTGGCAAGACATAAAATTAGTCTTCTAGATATATACGGTTAGGTTACTTGGCTTTATAGAAGAACATTTATTTTTTATAGTTAACACTGCTCGTCCTTTTTCCAATTGAATTAAATTGTCTCGTTAATTTTAAGTAGCGTTTTCTGAGTCTAACTGTTGCTGTTTTACATATCCTCTTCCACTACAAAAAGAGCAGGTTTCAGAACGTTGAATTTCTCCCGCACAATCTCGAATTTCTTCGTATCCTTTGCCTTCACAATGCTTACAAGAGTTTTGCTGAGTCATGGTGGTTTGATTTAATATTTGATTTAATATTTGATTTCAAAACTATTTGCGCTTCGTAGGCTAGGGGTTAGCCTAATCGCTATTTTAGAAATAATTAGAACTAAGAGGAAACCTTAAGTAGATTAAGACTATGCCTTTGAAGGGTGGTAAGAGTTCCCTAAAGGTAAGAAAATAGTCAATTCCTTGCCTTGTTCTTGCCTCTGTCTAACAGTAAGCTTTCCGCCCAAAGCCTGGAAGATATTCTTGGTGGCATCCAAATTAAGACTAAGACAACCTGTTGCAGGTTGAAAGCTAAGTAACTGCCCTAAAGATTTAAAGGGATTATCCGAACTACTGGCTTGGGAGAGTACCTGAAGCTTAAGCTGATTGCCTGCGGTAGAAACTACAACATCGACATGTCCCCCCATAGGTAAGCTACGGGTACAACTTTCCATTAACCCCGTCAAAACCGTGTCTAGCATACCAGGATCACTGACTATCTTCGGTAGACTTGGGGGTAAGGTAAATTCTAAATCAACATTGCGTCGTTTAGCTTTTTCTTGCCAGCGAGGAATACTTTGATGAAATACTTGCTCTAAAGAAAACGGTACCAATTCTACTGGTTTTGCCGTGGGAGGAGTCGATTCCAATTCAGCAGCACGGAAGATTAATTCCATCCGTTCTATTTGTTCTGTACATTCGCGATCAATAGTTTTTAATCGCTGAACTACTTTAGGTTTAAAGTCTTCTTGACGCTTTAAAAGTAGTTTGGTTAAGGTACGAATACTTGTTAGAGGAGTACGTACCTCATGGGTAAGAGCCTGTAATAGTTCCATTTCAACGTGACTAGTTGCACTATTCCCGCTAAAAGCTGATGGAAGCTGAGTCGTTGAACTGGGGGGGATAGTTTCTCTCTGACGGAAATCAGATGTTACAGGATCTATATCAGGTAAATTCTCTAGTAAAAGACGACTAAAGTTAGTTACTAAGCGATAATCAGGATTAGGTGGTGCAAATTGTTCAACTAAGCTATCTAAATGCTCTAAATGATGATATTTGGCAATTACTAAACGCGATCGCAAGGTTGCCCAGACTTCCCCTAGGGTTGAGGGCGCAAAGGAAAAATGAAACTTGGGATTGCCTTCGGAGTCTTCCCCTAAGACGATTACCAGACCAAAATTAGCTGTTAAAATCAAGCAAAACTGCTCTTGACCAATGGGATCTCGGGGAATTAAAGGAAGTTCTATTAGTGCTGGTGTATCCTGCTTGACTGCTTGTGATTCATCTGTTGACTGATTACGACAGGGCATCAACGCATTAACTTTAAAAGCCTCAGTCTTAAATACTGCCGACTGGAATTTAGAGAAGAGATTGGGATTACTTAACAGCGGAACAGGTGCGAAAAAAATCAAACCTAGCTTTGCCGAAGAGATTGTTGACTGATTACGATCTATTTCTGCTAAGAGAAGCTCTCTTACGGAAGAGACTGCGCTACGCCATTCTCGCTGGGCATTTAGCTCGGTTAAACGTTGTTTTTGCCGATAGTGCTTGAGACCTACGTTTCTATCTGCTAAGGGATCAACTTCAGAACATCTAACAGTTTTCGCTTTACCGATGCTGTCTGTATTTTGTTCTCGATTGAGTACATCGCTTAGATTCTGTAGCAACCAGTTTTGCACGTTGGTATTCGACCTCCTCTTTCTTCCTTGCACTTAAGTAATACCCAAATGAAAACAATAAAAGATAATACTTGTGATGTGTATTGATAGTATCTGGTTTTCATCGCTTTACCAAGAAGTAAAACCGAACTAGAGAAGTCGCAATCGCCGATAGTTTTTTAATCTTTTTATAGCAAAAGATAACGCTTATAATCCTAAATCCACCGCCACGCGATGACCACAGCTCATTCCCGAGAAGGCGACGGCATTTAAACCTTGACCAGGAAAAGTACTATCTCCAACACAATATAGTCCAGGAATACTCGTTCGGTTAAAGGGCATGCCTAATAAACCTGCTAATTTACGACTAGGTACGGGTCCATAAGTGCCGTCTTCCCTACCTAGAAAACGACGATGGGTTCTGGGAGTCCCTACTTCCTGGTAGTCTAATGCGTCGGCTATTCCTGGGAAAATAGCTTCTAAACGCTTGATTAAATTAGCTGCTGCCTCTTCTTTTTTTTCTTGATATTCTTGAGGTGATAATCCTTGCCAGTCATCGATCCAACTGGGGGTAAAGGTATGGATAATATGCTTGTCTGGGGGAGCTAAACTAGGATCGAGGAGAGTAGGAATAGAAACAAAGATTGTACCTTCGTTGGCTTCCATTTTGTCCCAGTTTTCGAGCAAAATATGATGACAATCAGTACCTGTGGGCAATAGATGGGAATCAACTCCTAGATGTAAACTGAGGAAACTAGGAGACTTTTGATATCGCTGCTGCCATTTCTGCTCTTTTTTGGGAGTATGTTCTGGGGGGAGAAGTTTTCCAAAGGTATCCCAGCGAGTTGCATTAGAAACAACTCTTTTTGCATAATATTCGGTATTATCTGCTAACTTGACCCCGATCGCTTTACCCTGCTTTAGAATAATCTCTTTTACTCTAGATTTGTATTTAATTTCTCCTCCAGCTTGAATTAAGCCCTCAGCAAGCTTGGCGGCAATTTGTCCTACTCCACCTTTAGGGTAGTTGATGCCCCCATAATGGCGATCGCTGAATACCATTCCTGCATTGATCATCGGTGTTTTATCCGCAGGGACAACTGACCATAAATAACACTCCATATCAATAAACTGGAGCAGCTTGGGATCTTTGATATGCTTGCGAGCAATATCACCCGCATTTAGGGGAAGATACTTCGCTAAACCAAGACAAGACAAGGGTTTTTGAAAGAATACCCGCATCAGATATCGTGGTTCTTCTAAGGAAAGTAACTCCATGGAATTGAGGTAATTAAATACTTCCCAACACGTGCCATAAAATTTCCTAATTCCCTGCTCTTCATGGGGAAAGATGGCAATTAATTCTTGGAGAAATTCTTCGTAGTTGCGGTGGACTTTTAATTCTAAGTCATCTGGCAAATGGTAGTGAATTTGTACAGGATCGGCAAAAGTTTCAATTTTCATATCTACTGCATCTAAAGCCCGAGTCAGCAGATTGGTTGTGCCCTTGTCTCCAAAACCGAAAATCATTGATGCCCCAACATCAAAGCGATATCCTTCTCGTTCAAAATATCCACCACTACCACCAGGAATTAAATATCGTTCGAGAACTAAGACTTTTGCTCCTTTAGCTGCTAATTGAGTAGCTGTGACTAATCCACCAATACCAGAACCGATAACTATCACATCATAAGTTGATGTCGAAGAATTTGTTGCGATCGCATTCATAAAAGAATTGAAAAATAAGCTGGAAATAATAAACTAATGTTTAAATATACAGTCTACCGTTTATCCTCGATTTTATATCGGATGTATTGTATGTTTTATATCATTATGGGAGTTTCAGGAACAGGAAAATCCACTATTGGCAAGCTATTGAGCGATCGCACTGGCTGGGCTTTTTATGATGCCGATGATTTTCATTCCCCAGATAATATCGCTAAGATGAATCATGGTATTCCTTTGACAGATAGCGATCGCACTCCCTGGTTAACGGAATTGCATCAATTGATTATTAATAGCTTAAATCGTAATCATCATGGGATTTTGGCTTGTTCTGCCCTCAAATCTCAGTATCGTCAAATATTACGCCAGAACAATTCTCAGGTGGTATTTGTCTATCTTCGTGGCAGCTATGATTGTATTCAAAGTAGAATTCAGCAACGCACAGGACATTTTATGAATTCTGGTTTACTGCAAAGTCAATTCGACATTTTAGAAGAACCCCAAGATGCTTTGATCATGGATGTTTCTCTGACTCCTGAAAAGATTGTCCAAGAAATCTTAAATCAAATTAATTACTAAACTAAATTTAATCGAGAACTTATCAAGATTTATTTGTGGTTACAATTTTTTTTGGTAATTGCGATCACAAAACTATTATTTGCTACACTGAAGATTCATAGGTCATCGCAAAATACACACTTTTGTTTCTATGATAATACTATTATTTTAATCAGTAATATAAATTATTTTATTAATGTTATTTCAATATCAAGATGCTAACAATAGAAACTATCAGAGAACAAGAATCTAATAATAAATGGAAAGAATTAATTCACCTCCTCGGTCAAAGTAGTGAAGAAGCAAAGAGCCAAGATAGTGATGAATTATCAAATAAATTATATGAAAGAATAACATTAGATATATTTCATATTGAGAAAATTGATGAAATTTTAAAGTCTGATGCCATACAATATTTTCCTGACAAGAAACAAGAATTAGTTTTGGAAAAAGATGAGTTAAGAATCAAAGCATCTTCCAACTTTCTTGGGTATATGCTTAGTCAGAAAACTATAGAATTAGATCGAAAAATCGATAATTTTTTGCTGGGAGCAGAGTGCATTTGTACGACATTGGTTCATTCAGGTGAGACGTTATATTCACTAGACAAAAAAACAATATTATTTTTGATTAAAAATCTCCACACAGCTTTAGAAATTTGGAAAAAATTTAGTCCAAAAATAGAAAATGAATCTATTTGGCTTGTTCACGAAAAGTCTTTGAAATCAATTTATTCTTCTTTGTATATTCTTGAAGATACTTATCGTTATTTAGTAGGAGATAGAAATAGCAAAAATCGCCATGAGCAAGAAAATGATTGGGTAAAAGAAGAATC
>CALLPS010000012.1 GCA_938015355.1 uncultured Pleurocapsa sp. | reverse complement strand
CTGACCATTTCAGCAGATGATACGATGTCCAACTAGCAAATGACTCACGTTTCCCGTTCACAAAGTTATCTCAATAAACAACATTATGCTTAGTGTATATTAGCGACCTGATAAATTTACTAATTTTTTAGCTTTTAGCTTTTAGCTTTTAGTAAGACCATTTTGTTTTTACTCTTTACTCCTTCCTCTTTACTCTTTACTCCTTACTCCTTACTCCTTACTCCTTACTCTTTACTCTTTACTCCTTAATTGCTACGTCAGTTCAATCTGAGAATCATCACCAATCATAAACCGTAAGGCTTTAGGACGCTGGGGGGCAACTTTAAGATGGGCTCTTTCGCCAATTAAACTATCAACTATGCGATCGCTAATTCCTTCAAGAGTCGCTCCTTTAAGAATGACGCTATGCTCAAGATCAATATCGATTAAAGTTGTATTATCAGCAATACTGCTATAGGGCCCAATAAAGCAGTTTTCGATCTTGCAGTTGTTGCCGATGGTGACAGGGCCACGAATCATCGTGTTTATTATCTGAGATCCCTCTCCTACATGAACCCTGCCAGTGATTTTACTCTCCTCATCAATACTTCCTTCATGGGTCGATTCCAAGCAAGTATCTAAAATAATTTGATTTGCTGCTAAGAGATCGTCTTTTTTTCCTGTATCGAGCCACCAGCCCTCTAATTTGAAGGATGCTACTCTTTGTTGTTGGTCAATTAGATATTGAATTGCATCGGTAATTTCCAATTCCCCCCTAGCAGAAGGCTCAATATTGGCGATCGCATGATGGATTTCAGGGGAAAATAAATAAACTCCCACTAACGCTAAATTAGAAGGAGGATCTTTAGGTTTTTCAATTAGCTGTAGCACTTTCCCTGTATCGTCTACCTTAGCCACACCAAATGCACTGGGATTATCTACTTCGCACAGGAGGGTTAAAGCATCTAGTTGATGAGATATGAACTTTTCGACAAATTGATCTAGCTGACTTTGAACCAGATTATCCCCTAAATACATGACAAAAGGAGCATCACCTAAAAAGGATTGTGCTACCTTGACCGCATGAGCTAATCCTAAAGGTTTATCCTGTCTGATATAGGTTATTTCTGCCCCAAAGCGATCGCCATTTCCTGTTTTTGCCTGTACTTCTCCTCCTGTTTCAGGGCTGATTATAATACCGATTTCAGTGATACCCGCCGCCACAATGGATTCAATGCCATACCAAAGAATGGGCTTATTCGCTACGGGGACTAACTGTTTTGCTCCTGTATAAGTCAGGGGACGCAACCTTGTACCTTTACCACCAGACAGAATAATTGCTTTCATGGTTATGTTGATTGGCTTTGTAGATATAGATTTACTGGTAGTTATGCGTAAATAATAAGAGTTGTTTTAAGCTATGTCATATTTTTCCAATCTTTTAACATCTTTCTGAGTGAATCAGACCAATTAGGCGGATAATTATTTAATACAGCGGTTATTTTTGTTTTAGACAAAACGGAATAGGCTGGTCGATCAGTAGGAGTCGGAAACTCAGCAGTCGTGATTGGCAATACTTGCTCGATTTTTAAGGGAAAACCTAATTTTCTGGCTTCAGCAAAGCTTGCTACTGCAAGATCGTACCAACTGGCAACACCACTATTTGTGAAGTGGTAGATTCCGTTAATATCTGAATCATCTCTAGATTTAGTCAGCAATTGAGTAATGGCAGTGGCAATATCATAAGACCAGGTTGGACTACCAATCTGATCGGCGACTACTTTTAACTCAGTTCTTTCCGCACCCAAACGCAGCATGGTTTTGACAAAGTTGCCGTGCCCTCTCGCCCCATATACCCAGGCAGTACGGAGGATAATATGGCGATCGCAATTTTCTCTAACCCCGACTTCTCCTAGTAGTTTCGATTTGCCATAAACCCCCAGAGGATCAGTCTGATCTGTTTCTAAGTATGGTGTATGACTCTTACCATTAAATACATAGTCAGTTGATATATGCAGCAAAGTTGCACCTATCTCCTGAGCTGCGAGAGCCATTTCTTTAGGGGCACTTGCATTAATTGCCATTGCTAAGTCTGGTTCACTTTCCGCCTTATCCACAGCGGTATAGGCAGCAGCATTAACAATTACATCGGGCTTAATTTCTGAAATTAGCTGGTGAATTTTCTCAGATTGACTAAGATCTAATTCCTGACGACCAACACCAATTACTTCTCCCAAACTGGTCAGAGTACGCTGTAATTCTTGCCCAACTTGTCCTGTAATTCCGATCAGCAGTATCTTAGTCACGCAAAAACCTCTGCTTGTTCAAGAGTTACTCCTGCCAGGTCTTTGGCTGATAATGATGGTTCACCCTTAAACTTCCAGTCTATATTAAGTCGAGGATCATTCCACAAAATCGAACGTTCATACTCAGGTGCGTAGTAATCAGTTGTCTTGTATAAGAAGTCTGCGGTGTTAGATAAAACGACGAATCCATGGGCAAACCCAGGAGGCACCCAGAATTGCCTTTTGTTTGCTTCACTTAGCAGACATCCTACCCACTTGCCAAAAGTTGGGGAACTTTTGCGTATATCTACTGCAACGTCGTACACTTCGCCCGAGACTACGCGAACGAGTTTTCCCTGTGCTTTCTTGATTTGATAATGTAAGCCTCGCAAAACATTTTTAGTTGAGCGCGAGTGATTATCTTGCACAAAACTTGCTGTAATTCCTGCTTGCTCTTGAAATTTTTTTTCGTTGAAGCTTTCCATAAAAAAGCCCCGCTCATCACCAAACACCTTGGGTTCGATAATTAAAACGTCGGGAATTGTTGTTTGAATAACTTCCATGAAGCTTCTAAGTGAGTTTTTACTAAACCTCGGGTAACTCTACGAGGGAATTTATACAGGCAGAGAAGCCAAGCATCATAACACACACTCAATTTAAACTGTTAACTGTAAAAATACGGATAATCTTCTACGCAAGGTAAGAATTACTACTCTCTAACCAAACGAAAACCAAATAAAATATGACGGGAATTAATGGGACGAGTATGTTGGTAAGCTGCACGACAAAATCCTGGTAAATCGTCCCATGAACAACCTTTCATAACGGCGCGAGTTTCTTGTTGATTGAGAGTTGAGGTATATTCAAAAACATTTCCTGCCATATCTTCGATACCATATATGCTTTTGCTCAAGGGAAAACTTGCGATCGCACTTGTGTAGTTTAAGCCACTCCCCCCAGAGTTTGTTCCTTCCTGCAACCAATCATTCCCCCAAGGAAAATAACGCCCTGATTCTCCTCTGGCTGCTTTTTCCCATTCTTCTGCTGTGGGTAAGCGATAGCTTGCTTTTGTTTGACTTGCTTTCCAATCGGCATAAGCTAGAGCATCATCGTAGGATATTAATACTACTGGATGTTGAGCCGTGTTTGTCGGATATGCTCCTTCTGTCCACAAGAAATCTTTTACTTTGGAGTATGGATGAACTAAAAATCCCTGTTGTTGATACTCTGCTGCGGTAATGCCTGGAGTGCGATGATTCGTGGCATTGATAAACTCTTGATACTCTTGATTAGTAACCAGGTTTCGACTCATACAAAAACCAGCAAGATTTGCTTTTTGGCGAGGGTTTTCTCGATCAAACCAGCCTGTTTGCCGCAATTTTTGTTCAGCTTGAGCAATTGCTGATGCTGTTTTGGCGATCGCTTGTGCCGAAATATTATAAGCGAAATCCCGTTCCTGGCGATCGCTACCTAGGAGAAATTCCCCTGCTTCAATATAAACAAATGTAGGATCTACTTCACATTCAGTAGGAGTTAAGTTGGATGAATTAGCCGATTTAGATGCTTTACAGCCAAATATAGCTAAAGCGATCGTAATTATCAATACTATTTGAAATTGATTCTGGTTTTCATTCCTGGTTTTGATCATATTTACTGTGGTTTAGACTAAATAAATCATTAAATCATCAGAAAATAATTCAGCAAGTCAAAAATAGCTGAAATATCAAACTAAATTGATGAAATTAGATTCAAGCCACTTCTTTTTTGGATTTTTTGGCGCGAGAATAACTCTTTTTCGCAAATCGTTCATATTTCATAGTAGGGAAAGTTTAAATTTTTTAAGCAGATTTAACTATCACATTGTCGAAGCAACTCTATCAAATCTTTATAGTTATTAGGTATAAGATAGGTATAAAATAAATATCAATTCACTGATTCACCCCAAGGCTGAATTAAGCAGTTTATAATGCGGAAGACTCTTCTGTATTTATAGAAGGTGAGATGTGAGATTTGAATTTAAGAAAAACAAAATAAAACTACTTTATACAGAGGAAAAAAATGCTCACAAATATCCTGGGGTTGTAGATGACTTTTTTGAAGTCATGGCAATTATTGTAGCAGCCGAAAGCGAACAAGATTTATATGCTAATAAAGGTCTGAGATTTGAAAAACTTTCAGGCAAACGAGGCAAAAAGAATCAAAGGTCGTTACGCCTGAATAAGCAATGGCGTTTAACTGTGGTACTCGAAAAAGATGAAGAAGGTAAATATATCCTAATCATCGATATAGAGGACTATCACTAAATAAAGGGAGAGGAAGGCAAGGATGAACAACACTTTGACACCAGCAAGAGCAGTATCACCAGGGCGTATCTTACAAAGAGAACTAGATGCACGTGGTTGGACTCAAAAAGATTTAGCCGAAATTACCAAACGTCCACCACAAGCAATCAACGAAATTATTAAAGGAACAAAGCAAATTACTCCAGAGACGGCTAGAGAATTATCAGCAGCATTGGGAACTACTGCGAAATTTTGGATTAATTTGGAAACTAATTATCGTTTAAATCTGGCAAAAAAAAAGCAGAAAGAGTCAGAAATTGAGCGTAGAAGTCGTTTGTATAGCCTTGCGCCAATTTCTGAGTTGATTAAACGCCAATGGATAAAATCGACAGAATCAATTGATGAACTAGAGCAATCTGTATGTCAATTTTTAGGTATTAAATCACCTCAAGAGACTCCTCAATTTTCCGTTAATTTTCGCCACAGTCAAATTCTAGAACCAGAATATAACGCCAAAATTGCTTGGTGTAAAAAAGTCGAACAAGTAGTAAGTAAGCAAACTCTGGGAGAGTTTCAGATAGATAAACTGACTGAAGCGATTCCTAATATTCTTCGCTATGCACAAAAAGAAGAGGATGTAGCTCATGTTCCTCAAATGTTAATCGATTTGGGTGTTCATTTTGCGATTGTTCCCCATTTGAACAAAACATATTTAGACGGTGCTGCTTTTTATTTGGGAAATCATCCAGTAATCGCTCTTACCCTAAGACACAATAGAATCGATTGCTTTTGGTTTAGTTTGATGCACGAACTCGGTCATATAGTTGCTGGACATCAAGGACTCTACTTAGATAACCTTGATGAACTAGAAACGAATTCAGAAGAACAAGAGGCAAACCAACTAGCTCGTGATTGGCTAGTGAACGAACAGGCTTTAAATTCCTTTGTAGCTCAAACCGAGCCAAAATTTTCCAAAAAAGCAGTAACTAATTTTGCTCAATCACAAAATAGACATCCAGGTATTATTCTCGGTCGTCTTCAGCATGGGGGTTTAGTTCCATATCAAAACTTACGGATATTGCTTAATAAAGTTAAACCGTTTTTGTCTGAGTGGATTTATGATTGAGCTTGCTTAACCCGATAAATAATTAGGAACTTGAATAGTCTCAGTCAATACAAATTCTTCAAATCGATACTTAATAATTTCCGATTTTTTTAACTTATAACTTGATTAACTTTATGTCTCATCAACTCTCAAACGACAAGCAAAGTGTTGCTGAAACCAACTTAGATTGCGAAAACTGGATTGTTGGCGATGACGGCACAGGAGCAACTTACTATCCCCCAGAAACCGAATTACCCGCCGATCCTTATCGGCTATATCGTTTTTTAACTGATTTAGAAGATGTTTTGCTGACTATTCCCGATGATCAGGATCGTCTCAAAGCAATTATGCCTCTTGTTAGAAATCTACTAACTAGTTCCTATTGGCTGCAAATGGAATACGATCAACCCTCCCCTAAAACAGGTTGGTCAGTTAAAACCCTCTATCGGGAACCAGAATACCCTTTAACAGTGCAAATGGTAGCTTGGAAACCAGGAACATCATCTCCAATTCATAACCATGGTACTTGGGGTATTGTGGCATTAATTGATGGTACAGAGAAAAACCGCTTTTGGAAACGATCTCCTACTGCGGAATTTCCTGACAAACTAGAGCTGGTGGGGGAACAAATTCTACAACCAGGTGAGATTATCGGTTTTACTCCTGGGGCAATTCACAGCGTTGAATCAGTCGGGGATGAACCGACTATTTCTTTTAATATTTATGGAGAAACTAATTATCCTCAACGTTACCAATTTGACCTTGTTAAACACACTGCCAAAAACTTTTAAGAATTAGAGACTGTCGGAAAAGTCACCACAATTATTACTATAATTGCGATCGCCATTAAAAAAAGAATTAAGCTTTAATCAAAGCCACATCAATACGGGATTTATCTGGTTGGGTTATCTCTGCCTTAATATCAGGGCCAAAAAACTTTTCAATTTTCTCATGTCTCTCTTGCCAGTCTTCCAGAGAAAAGAAAGGAGAATAATATTCCATCAACAGAGTATATGCCCCATCTCTAGATTGCTCTTGAATTCCTGCTAATATCGGTCTTTCCTCATCCGTAGGGCTGAGACCAAACTTGGCTAAACAATCGTCTAAATGGGCTTCTTGTCCATAACGGAAGCGGGTTACATCTTTGCGCAACTGTTCTTGAGTTATCGTTGCTTGCGATCGCAATTCTTTAACTTCAGGAGTAGTTTCTACTGTATACGGTACAGGTTTTAGTTCCGAAGCTTTAAGCGCCAAACCACCTAACAACAATGGAATGCCATAAAAAAATCCTGCCAAATTGAGAGTATTCATTCCCACGGCATAGGCATAAAAGCCGACGATGGTTAGTATTCCTCCCACAGTTAAACCCACAGCAGCTAATGGTATTTTTCGCAACATATTTTAAAAATTGTTTATATATATCAATATTGTCTATTCTAAAGCTATTGGACACTCCTTCAACATAAAATTATGGAAAAAGCAGATATTAAAGCCAAAATAGTACAAATGAACAACAAGAGAGACTCTTTAGTAGAGCTTCTTGAAAGACCAAACTTGGGAACATTGAGAATTGATGTAGACCAAGCCTTGGAAGAATTAGACGAATTGATTGAGGAATTTAACGAAACCTTCCCTGAAGAGAAAGTCTAGAAGGGTTTTGTAATCATTCGTTATTAGTAAACTAATGCCAACGAAAATTGCCCCAGCAACGATAAAGCAATTAGATGATGTAGCCCTTCTCTTTGATCAATATCGAGTATTCTACCGTCAACCATCAAATCTAGATTCTGCACACCACTATTTACTGAAAATAGACTAAAAAAATAAAAATAATTAAAGCTTGAAGATTATATGGTTAATCTCGCACCAAACTTTGTTAACTTCAAACTTAGACGTAGATAACTATTGGCACAGTGAAATATTTTTTTCTAAGTGATGGCTGGACTTACGGTAGAGTTTGGGAATTTGGTGGACTCTGGGATCAAGTAACCTGG
>CALLPS010000011.1 GCA_938015355.1 uncultured Pleurocapsa sp. | reverse complement strand
GAAGCTTGACGATATTTTGTTCTGACCACAATCAATTATCCTCCCCTGATATTATCTGGGAAAATTAAATAAAAATATTGATTAAATTCTAATTAAATCTTGAGAGCTATTAAACTATATTTGTTTTTTATGTTTATCCTTGAATTTTAAGTTGTTTTCTTGATTAATGCTGTAAATTTTCTATCAAGATTTTAGTTAACTGTGTTCAGTATATACACTTAAATTATTAGGATTAAATTAGCTGTTAAAACTATAATCATGTACTCTAAACCCTAAAATAGCACCATGAGTCTCTATTTCTCTCTAGCAGAACTAAGTACAATTATCAAAACTAATCCTTTAAATCTGGCTACCAATGATTTAGATTTGGATGTATTGGGTATTACTACAGATACCAGAAGCATTAAGTCTCAGGAAGTTTTTATTGCTTTGGTAGGAGAAAACTTTGATGGACATAATTTTGTACAATCAGCAGTAGCCAACGGCGCGATCGCGGTAATTGTTAATCATCAAGTCGAGTCTTTAGATGTTCCGCAATTCATTGTCCCAGATACTCTAGAGGCTTATCAGCAAATTGCTCGTTGGTGGCGCGATCGCTTTGAGATTCCTGTAATTGGGGTTACGGGTTCAGTAGGGAAAACTAGTACTAAAGAATTGATTTCTGCCGTCTTAAGTACTCAGGGAAAAGTTCTGAAAACTGAGGCGAATTTTAATAATGAAATTGGCGTACCGAAAACTTTACTCCAAATCACCCCCGACCATAGTTATGCAGTAATTGAAATGGCAATGCGAGGCGCAGGAGAAATTGCTCTCCTGACAAATATTGCTCGTCCTACTATTGGCGTGATTACTAATGTGGGGACAGCTCATATTGGTCGTTTAGGTTCTAGAGAAGCGATCGCCCAAGCGAAATGTGAACTTTTGGCAGAGATGCCCCAATCTAGCACCGCTATTCTAAATTACGATAATTCTTTGCTGATTGCAACCGCTTCTGAAGTCTGGCAAGGAAAAACTATTACCTATGGTTTAACAGGGGGAGATATCCAGGGAGAAATTAACGGGGATACGATTAAAACTTTAGGACATAATTTCCCTTTACCCCTACCAGGAGAACATAATGCTAGTAATTATTTAGCAGCAATAGCCATCGCCCAAGTATTAAATATCGATTTTGCCCCTTTAGTTGCTGGATTAAAAGTTGAGTTACCCAAAGGAAGATCCCGTCGTTATGATTTAGCTGATGATATGGTTATTCTCGATGAAACTTATAATGCGGGTTTGGAGTCGATGTTGGCTGCGGTACAGATGCTGAAGGAAACCCCAGGAGAAAGACATATAGCCGTATTAGGGACAATGAAAGAATTAGGGGAATATTCCCCCCAACTACATCGTCAAGTGGGTCAAAAAGTCCAGGAATTGGGCATAGACTTGTTACTAGTATTAGCTGACGAGACAGCAACTAAAGAAATAGCTAATGGTGCCCAGGGAATTACTACGGAATGTTTCAGCGATCGCAATTCCCTGACTACGAAATTGAAGGAGATTATGCGATCGGGCGATCGTATTTTATGTAAAGCTTCTAATTCCGTTGGGTTGAGTAAAGTTGTGGATGACTTAATTAAGTAAGCTTTCGGGATAGTTTCTTCATTATCTTGCTGTTTAATTAGCGATCGCATTGTTCTAAATTAATGTCAGTAAAATGCTCACATTAGCAAACATTGATTAATTGTTATTTAACATTTAATTAATATGAATTAGTTTCCAAAGGTTGTTGTTGAAATGAGTCGAAAAAACCACTCGATGTAGACTCTGAGTTATCAGATGAATCTAAATCAGGTTCATCCGCAGTATTACCAGAAGGACATTGATCTCCAACAGTTGAAGTTTCATCAGAGACATACCATAATGCCCCATTACTGCACAGAATAGTAACATTAGAAGTTTCAGGCTTGATTATTTGGTCTTCAGAATTGAGAGGAGAACCAATTTCTAAAGGTTGTCGAGTCTTTGTAGTTGCATCCAATAAAAATGCGGAACCATCGAGATCAATAACTTTGCTTTTGAGATCATCTTGAGCAAAAACTGGGCTAGGTTCCATATTAAATTTACTTAGTTCTGAATAATTCATTCCCAGAATCATGGCAAATAATACTGAACCACCTACTATTTTAAGTTTCATAGTTGTCTCACCCCTATGGATACTACTGGTTAAGTTTCTAGTTTTCCTTTCTTTTTAGTCTAAGATATTTTATTCTTTTTTTTGCTTTTCTTAACCATTCAACTTCATCCGCTCTTTTCGGGTTGGCATTATCTTCACAACGTCGCCACTCAGTGATAATTTCGTTAATAGAAATATTGGCTTGATTTTCACTATTTTCACTATTATTTAGCTCAACTTCTAAAGCTTCTGCTAATAGACAATTTGCCGCCGCATTTTTATGATTCAATTTTTTTCCTTCTGCAATTGCTAGTTTGAAATAATCAATAGCCTCCTGATTATTTCCCAGCATGAATCTAGCCCATCCTAAATTCTTAAAAGAAGCATATCTATCTTCTAGATACTTGGTTTCTGGATATCTTTTTGGCTCTTCTTTTCTCTTTGCTGGAGCTATCTTCAAAGCCTTAGATGCCAGTTGAAATGCATCTGAATACTTCCCTTCTTTGATTAACAATCTACTTAAATTATTGTAAGCTGCTATGTAATCTTCTAACATGGCTTTTTCATACACTTCTTTTGCTTTATTTGATATAGATAATTCATCATAAAGCTCTCCTAAGTAATGTATAGCTTCAATATTATTTGGATCAATATTAACAGCTTTTTGATATCTCGAAAATGACTTGGCTATATTGTTTTCCCTGCGCGCATCATTTCCTTTGTTAATATGATAAGTAGAAAATAAAGGCATAAAAAATGTGTGAGAAAAGAAAGTAATGACTGCTATTATCAGTGCCATCAAAAAAGACAATTCTGCATGATAATGTCTATTGATTTTAGCCCACTTAAAGACTCTGTTGATTATTTTTCCTAGTGCTTCACCTGGACTATCCGTTAAAAAAGTTTTACCAATCCATAGAGTTAAAGAAGCTTGTATTGCAGCAAATATAGATAAAATAAAATCACCCTCTCCTCCTATTAGTCTGGATATCATTTCTATTGATAGTGCAAATGAAAATCCCAAACAAAATAAAGTGAATAAATTCAAAATAGGATCTAAAATATCTAAAATATGCACTGGTTGTTTGAAACTCCACCACCATGACTCAGAAGAAACTAATTTAATTTCCCTCAAACATATTAAATTCTCATAATTTTCATTAATCAGTTTTTTGTGTTTTTTAATTGCATTTTTTAAATCACTATCAGTATCTTTGATTTTGCTTAATGATTGTGAATCTATTGAATGTGATTCCTTTCTTAGATAATCTTGAACTAAATCTCTGGAAATTAAAACATTAATCAGATTATCTATTGATGCTGATTTTTCGGCATTGAGGAGATCAAGATTTTTCTTATATTCATTAATGGCTTTCTTTAAATCCATGTGATATCAACCTATCTATTTGAGCCTTAGAATCAATGAACAATGTTATTCTTAGTAGCAATACTTGTATTACTGATAGCAAATGTATGCACTTCGTATTGTACTCTGAAACATTTCTTAATTCTATGACCTCATAATCAAGGATTTGGGTACTTCCAGTATGAGAAAATCATCTTTATTGTGATCCCATTTATAAATTGATTAACATTATTTCCCCTTATTTTGATAAAAATTGCTTGGTTTTTGAGGAGAAATACCCAGATCATAAATTGATTAATTAGAGTTGTTTGCCATACCCCTAAATTTTGCCAGCGTCTCCCAGTAGTCTTATTACGGGATGGGGGTAAAATTACTCACTTAGGTAGGAATGAGAGAATAAGTGCGATCGCTATATAAAATTTTGCCAGTAATTAAAAAAGGTGCGATCTAAAGCAGGTTTACCCTACCATTAAAGATACAAATCATCAGAGTATCGATATGACTACTCAATTATCATCTGCTACTAATACGATCAATTTATATAATCGAGATTATTATCTTTGGTTATCTCACACTGCTCAACTGATCAAGGATGGTCAATTTATCGAGGTAGATGTGGTGAACTTAATTGAAGAAATCGAAGATATGGGCAGAAGTGAGCAACGAGCAATTGAAAGCAATCTAGTGATTGTGTTGCTGCACTTACTAAAATACAAATATCAACCAGAGAAAAGAACTAATAGCTGGAAATCAAGTATTAGAGAACATCGACGGAGATTAAGAAAAGCTTTTGCCACTAGTCCTAGCTTGAAACGATATTTCGAGGAGGTTTTTGACGAATGTTATCAAGATGGAAGAGAGCAGGCTGCCGATGAAACAGGTTTACCTCTTGATACTTTTTCTACTGGTTCACCTTTCACCCCTGCTGAAGTTCTTAATCCTGATTATCTACCTCAAAACTAACTATAATTAATAATCCCATTGGTCAAAATTCTTTCTTACCTTGACTCCGATAAAAATTGCCTAGTTTTTGAGGAGAAATATCCAGATAATAACCAATAATAATAAATTGATTAATTAGAGTTGTTTGCCATACTCCTAACTTTTGCCAGCGTCTCCCAGAAGTAGTTACCGCAGCAGGTGCGATCGCAATTCTCCCTCTATTTTTGATCCGTTTAATAAATTCAAAGTCTTCCATAATGGATATATCGGCAAATCCTCCTGACTCGATAAAGGCTTGCTGAGAGATAAAGATAGCTTGGTCACCATAAGGGAGAGACAATAAGCGCGATCGCATTTTGACTAACATTTCTACCCAACGCAGAGATCTGTCTGAACCTTCAATAGCTAATTCAAATGCTCCTGCAACTACGTTTGGTTGGTTTAAAGTTTCCCTGATCAATTTAATGAAGCCTGATGGAAGTTGGGTATCAGCATGAAGAAACAACAAAATATCTCCCTGGGCAATATCTGCCCCTGCATTCATTTGTCCCGCCCTACCTTTTCCTGTAATGGTAAGAACTTTAGTTATTATTTGTTGCGCTATAGTTACCGTATTATCTTGACTTCCTCCATCGACCACAATTATTTCGATCCCAGAATGCTGTTTTAATTCGGACAAGGTTTGTTTAATGATCGCCCCCTCATTAAGAACAGGGATAATAATGCTAATCATACATTGAGCCATATTTTAAAAATATTTTAAAAATGAGGGACAAAATTACTTCCAATCACCAATTATCAATTATTAAACAATACTTATTTAGTATTATCTTAAGCTGCTTAATCCTACTAAGTTTTACTTCAACTGCTGTTGCCGCTTCCATCCAAGAGCGTATCGAACAGTTTCCCCAATGGACAAATAAACCCACGATAAAGCTTGCCAAAGGAGACTTAGAATATCCTGAATGGATGGCTGGAACCTGGAATGTTACTAGTATCTTAACTGAGCAAATTGCGCCCCAAGCCCCTGATATTGTGACTCCTGGCTTTGAAGATAACCAAGATTATCTTGATAGAGCGATCGCATTTCAGGTAAGATTTGGTACAGAATACGATACTCCGACTAGAGGTTTATTTTCCCCATTCAAATCATCTCAGCCTGTAATAGTAGCAGATCGGGCTTTTAATGGAAAAAAGATTGCTGAAGCATACCTAGGAAATGATAATGTCTACCAAGTTAAGGTTGATCCTGATAACCCTAACCAACAGATAACTTTTCTTAAAGGCGATCGCAAGTTAATTTCTAGAATAACAGGAAGAGCGAGAGAAATTCCTGGGGAAAATCAATTTATGGCTACCGAAGTTACCCAACAACTATTTAGATCTCCTGAAAGACTCTATCTCAATGAAGTAGAAACCACCTCTAGCTATCAATTACTAGACTCAGGAAACATTAGTGCCGAACAGATGACTGCGATCTATCTTTCTCCCCAAGATCCTGACTATTTTACCGCAGGCGATCGCCCTGTGGCATTATATCGTTATCATTTAGACCTGAACTACTCCACCTCAGAGGAGGATGCCCTAAAGGATACACCTTTAGCAAGGTAAACCACTACAAACCTTGTGAGAAAGCTTTTTTAGGAAATCAAATTAATTTTTAAAAAACTAGAGGTCAAAAAAAACATTATTTTTTTTGACTTTCGACCCAATTTTATGATTAAATCAATAAATACTCTTCATAATGGTAATCTTGATGTTTATGTATACATGCATAGATTCCCACTATAAAAATAATTTTATCAAAACAACAAAAATTAAGTCAAGACTCGATTTAAGTTTTTTCGCGGGTCTCGATTTCGGCTAATTTTCGTATTCTAATTTATAGCTTATAGCTCATAGCTAGAGGCGAAGCCCTTTTATGTTTGCTTTTTAGATTCTTTGTACATTTGGTACATATCAGGCAATCGCTTATACATTACAAATAGCTTACGATATAACCTGCTCGGCATATGAGGCATCCCTGACACCATCTCCCCTGATGATACATTACTTGTGATTCCAGTTTGTCCCGTCGCAATTACGCGATCGCCTACTGTTACCTGATTTGCCACTCCAACTTGCCCTCCCAGCATCACACCATTCCCAATGATGGCACCTCCTGCTAATCCTACCTGAGATGCCATAGCACAGTTTTTTCCAATCTGACAGCCGTGACCAATTTGTACTAAGTTATCTAGCTTAGTATTCCGCCCAATCCTAGTTTCTCCTACCGCAGGACGATCAACTGCACTGTTGCAACCAATTTCCACCCCGTCTTCTAAGACAGTGTAGCCAGACTGTTCCATTTTGTACCATCCTGTGGCAGTGGGAACAAAACCAAAGCCTTCTGAGCCAATTGCTGCACCGCTATGAATTACGCAGCCAGATCCTATTTGTGTTCGTTCATGAATGGTACAGTTAGCATGGAGAATTGTATCGTTACCAAGGTTAACCTCAGGATAAATAACGACATTAGGATGAATCGTCACGCGATCGCCAATTGTTACTCCTGCTTGAATTACTACATTTGCACCAATATGTACATCTTGTCCTATACTAGTATCAAAATGAACAACTGCGCTAGGATGAATACTAGGCAAGGGCTTGAAGGGTTGATAGTACAAGCTAATAACACGAGAAAATAGTAGTCTTGGGTTGGGAGTCGCAATCCAAGCAATATCTCTTACTAATGCCTGGTTTTGTAAAGTTTCATCTGGGGGCAATATTAAAGCATCAGCTTTAGTTGTAGCGATCATTGTCTTAAACTTCCCCCCTTCTACGTAGCTGATTAAGTTACTGTCTGCCTTATCGATAGCAGCAACTCCCTTGAGATGAGGATTTAAACTTGGCTTCTGGCTCAGACTATTGTTTTTAGCTGTTTTACCGAGGTGGGCGATAATTTCTTGAAACTGCATTGGGAGAAGTGATTTACTAATACAGGCAAGATTTATTCTAGGCTAAAAATACTAAACAATGACCGTCGATTTGGGTTTACCACAAGGGCACAATGTAAAGCCTACCCCGTGACTGGGTACTTGCTCATAGTATTTAGTATTTAATTAGCTACTAATAACTAATAACTAATTCCTCATCCTTCATCCTTTATCCCTCATCCCTGTTTAGGATGCTTCTGTTTTAGTAGAGGTGGTTTTTTTCTTGGCGGTAGTAGTTTTCTTCTTCGCAGTAGTGGTTTTCTTTTTAGCTGTAGTCTTCTTCTTCGCAGTAGTGGTTTTCTTTTTAGTTGTTTTGCGCGTAGTTGTCTTTTTGGTAGCTGCCTTTTCTGCCAGTAACTCTAAAGCCTTTTCCAGAGTGATCTCCTCAACAGTTTCATCTTCTGGCATACCAGCATTAATCTTGCCGTGTTTAATATAATTCCCGTAAGGTCCTTTATAAATATTGACTGGCTCTTTATCTTCAGGGTGAGCACCCAATTCCCTTAACGGAGTCTTTTTGCTGCCACCACGACCACGTTTAGGCTGTGCTAGCAATTCCAAAGCACGCTCTATACCTACCGTTAAGACATCATCTTCTTTCTTGAGGGAGCGATAATCCCGCTGGAGTTTAGTATCTTCTGGACCTTTAAACTCGTGCACCACATAAGGGCCAAAACGTCCCAGGGCAGCCTTGATTTTGCCTCCTGTTTCAGGATGCTGTCCCAATAAGCGAGGTAGAGATAATAAGCCTACTGCCATTTCTAGAGTTACATCATCTTTAGTGGCATTAGTTTTACTATCCTTTTTGGGGATCGAACTCATTTTGGGCTTGGGATTCTCCTCGGTTTTATCACCCAACTGGACGTAGGGACCATATTTACCGACCTTAAAATAGATTGGTTCCCCTGTTTCAGGATGAAAGCCGACTTTTTCTGGTCCTTCTTTCTTCTGACGGATTAGCGCTTCAATTTGCTCAGGATTAAGATCGGCTGGAGTCAGATCGTCAGGAATAGATACCTTGAGTGCTTCTGTTTCTCCCTCTTCGGTGGTTATTTCAATGTAAGGACCATATTTGCCGATGCGGACGGTAGCATCTAAATTTTCCAGATGAATCGTTTTAGCGATCGCAGGTTCGATTTCTTCTGTCTTGACATCGATCTGAGTCTTTAAACCTGTTTCCCCCTGATAAAACGTCTTCAGATAGGGAATCCAGGCAGCACCACCACGGGCAATTTCATCGAGGGTTTGCTCCATTTTGGAAGTAAACTCGGTATCTACTAAGTCAGGAAAATGTTCTTCCAGCAAGGCAGTGACCGCAAAAGCAGTAAAGGTGGGAATTAAAGCTTTGCCACGCATTTGCACATAACCGCGATCGACAATGGTGCCCATGACAGTAGCATAGGTACTAGGACGACCAATACCTTCTTTTTCTAAAGTTTTAACTAAAGATGCCTCGGTGTATCTCGCAGGAGGTTGAGTTTCATGTCCAATTGCCTCTAGATCCTTGCAATCAGGTTTGTCTCCCTCTTTTAAAGGAGGTAAGGGAATAGCTTGGTCTTCCAAAGCTGCATCAGGATTATCTGAACCCTCAACATAGGCACGGAAGAAGCCAGGAAAGTCAATTCTCTTGCCGTTAGCCCGAAATACAGCATTTTCCACACTGACATCCACGGCAATTTGCGTCAGTCTCGCATCTGCCATCTGACAAGCAACAGTACGTTTCCAGATCAGGTCGTAAAGCTTAAATTCACGGTCTTTTAACTTAGTTTCCTTGGGAGTACGGAAACTTTCCCCCGCAGGACGAATTGCTTCATGAGCCTCTTGTGCCCCTTTACTTTTGGTACTATATTGTCGAGGTTTAGGACTGAGATATTCCTTGCCATATTTTTGCTCAATACATTCTCTGGCGGCAGAGATCGCCTGTTGGGACAAATGTACTGAATCTGTTCGCATATAGGTAATAAAACCCTTTTCGTAGAGTTTTTGCGCTACGCTCATCGTCTCCCTAGCGGATAGTCCCAATTTGCGGTTGGAGTCTATCTGTAGACTAGAAGTAGTAAAAGGTGCATAGGGTTTGCGGGTAGAAGCTCTTTCCGTACGATTCGTTACTGTCCAAGTTTTGTCAATTACGCGCTCTTTTAATTCATTAGCATCTTTCTCGTTAAGTAATACTACGTCACGACCTTCGGCGATTTTTCCTGTATCGGGATCAAAATCGCTGCCAGTGGCTAATCTTTTGCCATCAAGGGTAATTAATTTGGCTTCAAACGGTTTTTTGTTTTGTTCCAAATCTGCTTTGAGATCCCAATAGCCCCCAGATTGGAATGCGCGACGCTCTCTTTCCCTGGCTACAGTTAAACGTACCGCCACCGACTGCACCCTGCCTGCGGATAGACCCCAGGAAATTTTTTTCCACAGTAAAGGAGAGACAGTATAGCCCACTAAACGGTCGAGAATGCGCCTCGTCTCTTGGGCATGGACTAAGTCTTGGTCAACTTCCCGACAGTCTTCTAATGCCTTTTGAATCGCCTCTTTGGTAATCTCATGAAACACCATCCGTTTGACAGGCACTTTCGGCTTGAGAATCTCTAGTAAATGCCAGCTAATACTTTCTCCTTCGCGGTCTTCATCCGTCGCCAGAATCAATTCATCAGCAACTTTGAGGGCTGCTTTCAACTCCTTGACCACCTTCTTTTTCTTCTCGGGAACAACATAAATTGGTTGAAACTCATCTTCTATGTTGATGCCTAAATTTGCCCACTTCTTGTCTTTGAAGGCAGGAGGAATCTCTTTGGCGGAGGGAGGCAGATCTCGGACATGACCCATCGATGCCTCTACCTGATAGCCAGAAGGTAGATAATTACGAATAGTGCGTGCTTTTGTAGGAGATTCGACAATGACTAGTGTTGACATAGAAATGGAGTTAACGCAGTAAAATAGCAGGTGTTAGTTTTTTATAGAGATTTATTTTCTAATCTATAGTCATAATCCCTCAAACGACAAATATCTGGTTTCAATCTGATTTTAATCTTAAGTTTTAATCTTAAATTTTGATCCAGACTCACAAGTTAGTTAACTTCACCATAACCAAAATTAGTGAAAAGTTTATTAAAAAGTAAAAACATAATAAGCTGAAACAGAAGAGGAATACAGAGTTACAATCCTTTGTACAACTCTTGCAGCAATTGTTCAACTGTATCTATTATCTGACAATACCTAAAAACTCTATGGATTTTTCTAGCAGTGTAGCCTCTCAGCTTCATGCCGCGACAATTTTGCCAGAGGCCATTGTCATTGTGACTATCATGGCTGTGTTGGTTGGCGATTTAATCTTCGGACGTAGTTCCTCCCGCTGGCTACCATATTTAGCGATCGCAGGCTTACTTGGTACTCTGGGAGCTCTTTTCTGGCAATGGAATAACCCTAATGCGATCGCCTTTCTGGGCTCGTTTAATGGTGATAATCTCAGCATTGTCTTTCGAGGGATTGTAGCTCTTTCGGCAATGGTCACAATCCCGATGTCTATTCGCTATATTCAGCAGTCGGGAACTTCTTTGGCAGAATTTATCGCCATTATGCTAACCGCTGCTTTGGGGGGCATGTTCCTCTGTGGTGCTAATGAGCTGACGATGGTGTTTATCTCTCTAGAGATGCTGAGTATCTCTTCCTACCTAATGACGGGGTATATGAAGCGAGATCCTCGTTCTAACGAAGCTGCCCTCAAGTACCTCCTGATTGGAGCGGCTAGTTCAGCAATTTTTCTGTATGGAATGTCATTGCTCTACGGATTATCTGGAGGGGAAACAAATCTTAATACTATTGCCAGCAAAATCACCGAAATTAATGGTGCTCAGTCTTTAGGATTAGCAATTTCCTTAGTATTTATCATTGCGGGTATTGCTTTTAAAATTTCGGCGGTTCCTTTCCACCAGTGGACTCCCGATGTATATGAAGGTTCTCCCACTCCTGTAGTTGCTTTTCTTTCCGTTGGTTCTAAAGCAGCAGGTTTTGCCCTAGCAATCCGTCTCTTGGTTACAGCTTTTGGCTCGATGAGCGAACAGTGGCATTTTATCTTTACTGCCCTAGCAATCCTCAGTATGGTGTTGGGTAATGTCGTAGCCCTGGCACAAACTAGCATTAAACGAATGCTGGCGTATTCTTCCATTGCCCAGGCGGGTTTTGTGATGATTGGTTTAATTGCAGGAACAGATAATGGTTACTCCAGTATGATCTTTTATCTGTTCATTTACCTGTTTATGAACTTAGGGGCATTTAGCTGCATTATTCTCTTTTCCCTTCGTACAGGGACAGACCAAATTAGCGAATACGCAGGTTTATATCAAAAAGATCCCTTGCTGACCCTTTGCCTGAGTATCTGTTTGCTTTCCTTGGGTGGTATTCCCCCCATGGCTGGCTTCTTTGGTAAGATCTACTTGTTCTGGGCTGGTTGGCAAGCTGGGTTATATGGCTTAGTTTTACTTGGTTTAATCACCAGCGTCATTTCGATTTACTACTACATCCGTGTCGTCAAAATGATGGTAGTCAAAGAACCCCAGGAAATGTCTGATTCCGTTAAAAACTACCCCACAATCAACTGGAAAATTCCTGGAATGAGACCCCTCCAGATTGGTATTGTAGCGGCTACGGTGGTTACTTCCTTAGCGGGTATCTTATCAAATCCCCTCTTTACCTTGAGTGCCAATTCTGTTGCCACAACACCTATATTGCACTCGGCAATCATTACTCAAGAAATACCTCAAAGTAAAACTCAAATTTCTTCTATAAAAGATTTGATTAATCAATAGATGCCTAATTCATTAGACATTCATTTCTATAGTTTTATTTAGCTCGCTGCGGCGGGCTTTTTTTTGAGCAATTTTTAATTTTTAGCGAACATCCCACACTCAGTAATTAAATAAAAGTCTCTATCTATAACACAGAATGGATTTAAATACTCTTGGAAAGATGATAACTTAAGCCAGAACTTTAACAAACTTAAGGAGTTATTGTTAAACCAATTACAATAGATGGTTATTCCTGATAAGTAAATGAGAGTAAATACAGCTATTTTTGCCTATATTTTAAAGACAAAACCTGATTTTCTTAACCTAAATTTTCTCGCTGACTCTAGAAATAGATTACATAATTTTCTGATCAAGAAAGATGATAACTTAACTAACTAAGTTAAGCAACTTAAGAAGTTACCCCAATTACACTACTACTAGATTGTATAATGGTGTTTGTCAAAGTTTTGATTTTATAAGTACCACGACAAAAATGACAAATATCCAGACAGAAAGTACAAATTTATTTACCGTATCTAGTGATCAACAAAAACTAAGAAAATATAATGTTTCGTCTTTTGCTGAAATTTGGGAAAACAAAGAAACTTCAGCAAAATCACTCCATTCAACTCGAAAATTCTTTCCTGAAGATATCATTACTGAGATAAAAATCACTAAATATGTTGATAAGCCAAGTTATTTGTCAGTTCAAATTGATGAGGCTAAACATATAATGCTGAAACCAGAATATCTTCAATACATTAATCATAGTTGCGATCCAAATGTTTTTTTTGATACCAAAAATATGCAAGTTGTCTGTTTAAAATCAATTGAAATTGGAGATGCAATGACATTCTTTTATCCTTCAACAGAATGGTCAATGACTCAGCCATTTGATTGTCTCTGTGGCTCAACCAAGTGTCTGGACAAAATTCAGGGTGCGGCGTATTTATCAACCGATATTTCAAAACTGTATCAATTGAACGAACATATTACCAATAAAATTAAAACCCATTAATAGAAAAGTAAAAATAGATATTTTGTGAGAATAATCCAAAATATCTATAAATTTTAATCAATGAAATCAAAACAAGCTTCAAATCTTACCCAGGATATGGTTTCTGGTTTAATCAAAAAGTTAGAGCAACATCATAATTTAGATCTCTCTAGAACTACAGTCCAAACCATATGGGAAAAATACGAAAACAATCTAGTTCATTTTGCTATCAGAGATAATCAAATTGTTGGTTGTTGTGTTATCTGGAATGATTTAAATAATAAAAGTCAAGACTTTACCTATATTGAATTAGGAACTATATGGGTTAATAAACAAGCTATATCAGATCAAGATAAATCATCAATTCTGGAAGAATTAGGAGCGAAGGCGAAGTATATGGCAGAGGGTCGAAAAATGATGGCTTTTTGTGAAAATATAAGATTAGCAAAATATTTTAGAAATAGTCCTTTTTTTTCCTTTTCTAAAATTGCTAATTGCCAAAGTTGTCCTCAAGAATTAATGGAATCTATTCCCCAATTTCAAAGTTGGGTTCCTGAAGATATTAAGCAAAATAGTGAATATACTCGCTTATTGTATCTTGAAGAAGAAAGTATTATTACACCTTGGTATTTAGTCTATGAGCAGTAAATTGCGACATCCTAAAAGTGCACGATATTCTAATTGAAAATAACGATCCTAATTTAAGCTTATTAAGCTTAAGAAAGCTCATAGCTTCTATTCAAATAATAAAAATTAGGCAACTATCAGCGAAACTTTTTTGAAACTATGGTTCAAGTTGTAATTGTTGGAGCTGGTCCTACGGGAGCGGTGACGGCACTATTATTAGTGCGCCAGGGTATCAAAGTTAAGTTGATTGAGGCATCTCGGGATTTTAAGCGGCAATTTCGTGGTGAAGGATTGATGCCCAGTGGGTTAGATGCCCTAGAACAAATGGGATTGTTAGAGTTATTGGCGGATATTCCCCATCAAACTATTGATGCTTGGGAATTTTTACTGTCTCAGAAGCAACTATTTCGAGTAGAAGAACCCCTAGAAACGAATGGAAGGCACTGCACTACAGTCTCTCAACCCCATTTCCTAGCAGCAATTATCAAACAAGCCGAGACCTATTCTCAGTTTGAATTTATTCAGGGTGAGCCTGTACAGGATGTTTTGTCTAGTAGCGATCGCATTTGCGGTGTTAAATTAGGTTCTGGGACGGAAATTATTGCCGATTTAGTAATTGCTGCCGATGGGCGTAATTCTGTGGTCAGGAAGAAGGCTGGGATCGACTTAACTAAGCTCAGGAATAATATTGATATTCTCTGGTTTAAGCTAGATTCGGGGGCTTTCTCCGCAGCAGAAAATACTTTTTATTCCATCATCCAAGGACAAGATGCTTTTGGTCTGTTTCGTGGCTCTTCAGGTCAGTTTCATCTTGGTTGGGGACTCCATGGAGATGATAATTATGACTGGAAACAGGTTGATTGGGCAGAAAAATTAATTGCAACTTCTCCTCCCTGGCTAGCAAAACATATTAAGGAACATCAAACCAGCCTGACTAAGCCGATTTTGTTGTCTGTTCTTGTCGGACGTTGCGATCGCTGGTCAATTCCTGGTTTACTATTACTAGGAGATGCTGTTCATCCCCTGTCGCCAATTCGGGCTCAGGGCATCAATATGGCATTTCGTGATGCGATTGTCGCTGCGAATCATTTAGTTCCTCTATTTAGCAATTCCGAAGCTAATTTGACTCAAATTGATGCTGCTCTGTCTTTGATTCAACAGGAGAGAGAACCAGAAATTATCCGTATTCAAGAATTACAGGCACAAGAAATGGCACAAGCTGAGTTGTTACATAACCATGCTTTTGTCCGTTGGGGAGCTAAGACTTTCTCTACCATAATTCGCCCAGGTATTCGCGCTTCCTGGCTCAAGAGGCAAAGGCAAATGCGTCAAGGTGTAACGGAAGTTTTGTTTAAGTTTTAGATAGAAAAGATCTGATCCTTTTAATAAGTTATATCGTTTTACTTTATTAGTTAAGACAGATATCTAAAAGCTAAAAACTAAAAACTAAAACCAATAAATAATGTGTCTAAGTTAAAAACTGAAATGATATTAAGCTGTTTCGCTTAGGCGCAACTTTCTGAAATAATTGTCTGACAATCTTTAGCTAAAACAAATCAACATCTCAGAGGAAATTCAGTTTAGTTGAGTTAAATCATAAATGTTAAGCGAATACCGAATATAACTCAACCAAAATTATGAAAATTAAATATATTGCTACTCTTGCTACTGCTTCAATTGTAACTCTGGGCGGAACTGCTTTTTTCTCTGGCACTTCTTTCGCTTCTACACTTCAAAGTAATAATTCTTCTATCATTATTGCTGGCAATCCCTGTGCTTCAGTAAATCCCTGCGCTTCAGTAAATCCCTGCGCTTCAGTAAATCCCTGCGCTTCAGTAAATCCCTGTGCTTCAGTAAATCCTTGCGCTTCGGCAAATCCCTGTGCTTCAGCAAATTCGAGTCAGTTTGTCGCTGTCAATGAGCGTAATAACACAGTGGGAACATTAAAAGTAGTTGAAGAAAACGGTAAGCAATATATCGAATTTAGCGATGACTTTAAAGTTTCTCAAGGCCCTGATCTAGAGATAATTCTTCATAAGGATCAAGCTGTAGCAGTCAATATTGTCGAAGAAGATTATTTAACTATTGCTCCAATTAAAAGCTTTACAGGTACTCAAAGATATGAAGTTCCAGAGGGGGTAGACTTAGATGACTATGCTTCTGTCGCCGTTTGGTGTGAAGAATTTAATGTTACTTTTGGCTACGCAGAACTATAAATTTTCAATCCCAGAGAAGGATCGTAAAAAATGCTTTTATCTTTGAATTCTATGAATTCTAGCTACTAAGAATTTCTCCCCCATTTATCTAAATTAAGGTATCTTGGGGGATTTTCTTTTCTTGATGATATTAAATATCTAATTAAAGTAAATTTATCCCTTATCCTTTATCCCTTATCCCTTATCCCTTATCCCTTATCCCTTATCCCTTATCCCTTATCTCTTATCCCTTATCCCTTATCCTCATGCCTGTTTAAGATGCGATCGCAATCGGTTTGCCAGTGATATAACCTTGAGCGTAGTCAATGCTAGTTTTACCAATATGTTCCAGGATTTGATCGTTTTCCACAAATTCGGCGATGGTTTTAATCCCCATCAAATGTGCTACTTCATTAATCGAGTTTACAATAGCGCGATCGTATTCTTCATTGGGTATTGCTCGAACGAGACTACCATCAATCTTGAGATAATCGATGGGTAAATTCTTCAGATAGGAAAAAGAGGACAATCCACTACCAAAATCATCCAGAGCGAATTTAACCCCTAATTCTTTCATCGCCGCCATAAATTTTTGTGCATAGCTAAGTTGAGAAATTGCTGCCGTCTCTGTAATTTCAAAACAAAGACAATCTCCAGGAACTTGCGATTTTTTGATAAGATTGATCGCAAAGTTGGTAAATCTTTCATCGTTAATACTAGCCCCAGATAAATTGATCGAGACTAAATCTCGTCCCGCAGCAAAATATTTATCGTAGCAGTTCAAAGTAGCTTCTAAAACCCAGCGATCAACGATGGTAATTACACCGTAACGCTCTGCCACGGGAATAAATTGTTCAGGGGTGATTAATTTACCATTACGGTCTTTAAGGCGCAATAATAGTTCATAGTGTTGACGTTTCTCACCATTATCGACCATAGGTTTAATTAGTTGTTTGACTAAATAAAACCGATTCTCTTTAATTGCTTGAGAGACATTGGCAATATGACCCATTTGCGTTTGTTGTAGTTCCAGCTCTTGGTTATTACTCTCGGCAATGTAAACTCGACCTCGACCCAAATTTTTTGCCTGATAGCAAGCTAGATCTGCACGACTCAGCAAGTCGGCAGCATCGGTAGAACTACGATCAACTCCCACAATACCGATACTTACCCCGACATCAAATTCAACGGTTTTCCAGATCAGACGGTAGTTATTGATGGCAACGATCAACTGTTCGCATATTTGTTCCGCTTCACCAATAGAACATCCTTCTAGCAACAGACCAAATTCATCCCCTCCTAGTCTACCCAAGGTATCTTCTTTGCGGATCATGCTTTGTAAAAGCTGAGCTAATTCTGACAAAAGGCGATCGCCAACTAAATGTCCCGCAGTATCATTAACAATTTTAAAGCGATCAAGATCTAAATAGCAGAGAACCGATTCAATTTGATATTCTTGCGCTTTTTTCACAGAATACTTCAGTTTTTCATTAAATTCACGGCGATTAAGCAATCCAGTAAGATCATCATAAGTCGCCTGATAAGCGATTTTTTTATAAAGATTTCGTTCGGCGGTAATCTCTTGCTTAACTCCGCGATAGCCTAAAAAGTTGTGATTACTGTCATATAAAGGGGTGCCGTTAACTTTGAAAATTCTGATGTCATTTTCGTTGTCTTGGAAACTATAGGTAAAGTTTTTAAAGGGCTTTCTCGATTGAGTAATACGCTTAAATAAGTCCCAATCGACATCAAGGCGAGAATTGTTCCGATGAAAATCGGGAGGATAATTCCCCTTCATTTGAGAGGGCTTGAGACCACACAAATCTTTCAAATCTCCAGATATATAAGAATATTTCAGTTCTCGATCCAGTTCCCAAAAAACATTTGCTCCAGCTTTGGCAAGATCTTTATATCTCTGCTCGTTTTCTTGCAAAATTTGGTTCGTAAGTTCACGCTTTTTCCCTTTTTCAATCAACAGGATGATAGCTAGAAGACTAGAAAGCAGTATCAAGCCAATCAAAAAAAACAGCGCTCGATATTTTATGTAAACTGGGGGTTCAACATAGCGTAATTCACTATCTTCTGGTAACAAATCGAGCTTGATATCGTACTTTAATAGCTGACGATAGTCGAAAATCCAGCGCTTTTTCCCTGTCAGGATTGGCCCCACTTCGTCAGGTTCGGCTCCCTGTAAAATCATTTGAGCTAACTTAACAGCTTGTCTAGCGTGATATTCTACGTCAAATACTTCACCCCCCACGACCCCTGTCCCAATCCTAATTGCCTGGTCAGTATAAATAGGATTGGAAATATATTGCTTTAAGATTTGGGCATCTAAGCTGGGATCAATTAAGGTTGTTTGAGAATTATTTTGGCGTAATTGACCTAAAACGATCACGGGTACATTGTCAGGATATTTCCCTAAACGAGTTGTGATCTCTTGGGGAGCTAGGTCACTAACCACCTTAACTTCTAAGGGTCGATAAGGAATATTTTTAACTGCCTCAATTTGTTCTAACTGGGAGTTTTTCTCCTCTGTGGTGTCATTAATAACAATGACCGTATCTGACCACGTCTGTCGGGTGGCTTCAAGAGCAGTTTCTACAATAGAGTGGCTTTCCACGACCCCCGTTAGCCAGGGAGTATCAAGTATTTCTTGGCTTAAATGTTCAATACCTAAAAACACAACAGGAATATCGGAAAAAAACTGGTGATGCTGACGAAACATCAGCTCCAAGCTAGGTTCTTCCACCACCATTAACAAATCAATAGGAACACGCTTGTATTTCTTATTGACATGATCAAGAAACTCTTCTCCATATTCAGAGACTGGATGACGTTTGCTATCAATAAATTCATGAAACACATTACTCTGACTATCAATATCGGCAAACCCTTGTTCTATAGCTGACTGCTGTTGCTTGGTCGAAGATAATTCTGAATCATAAGAATGAATCACCAAAATATTGTCTTCCGCAACAACTTTGATGGCGCCAAAACTAAGTCCAAGTAAACTGTAAATCAGGATCTGACTTGACTTTCTAGAGCAATAATCAAATGTAGCTATTATACCTGTCAGCAATCCACGACCATATATCATCGACACAAGTGAATCAGTTTGATGCTTACAAAATACCTAAATGCTCTGAAATATTCCAGCAAAATAATATTAATTGGTTTCAACTAGATTTTTACTATTATTTAACTGAGTTTATGCTATTGGGGTCGAGCGAGATCTTTCAATCTCGCTTATGACTATATTAGGCTTATTGCATTAACAGCACATTAATTTTCTATTTTTTTGTCTCTGGTGCCAGGTTTGTTAGTTTTGATAACTAGAAGTTGCTATGTTCTGAGATAGCTGTAGTAAGTTTAGTCATTACTTCCGATACAGCGATCGCACCTAGTTCTCCCGAAGCACGGGTACGGATACTCAAAGTATTATCGGCTACTTCTTGATCTCCTACTACTGACATTACAGGAATTTTTTGCTTTTCCGCATTACGAATCATTTTACCTAAACGTTCGCCACTAGTATCTGCTTCGGCACGAATTCCCACCGCCTGCATTTTAGCTGCCACTTCTTTTACATAGTCAAAATGGGCATCTCTAACAGGTAAAAGACGTACTTGTATGGGAGCTAGCCACAAGGGAAAATCCCCCGCATATTCTTCAATCAAGATGCCAATCAGCCTTTCTAGGGAACCAAAGGGGGCACGGTGGATCATGATCGGACGTTGGCGAGAACCATCTTCGGCAACATACTCTAGTTCAAAACGTTCTGGCAGGTTATAGTCTACCTGGACTGTTCCTAGCTGCCATTCTCTACCCAAGGCATCTTCAAAAATGAAGTCCAGCTTAGGTCCATAGAAAGCAGCCTCCCCAAGAGCTTCAAAATAGTTCATCTCCATTTGTTCCACTGCCCGACGAATCGCATTTTGGGCTTTATCCCAGGCTTCGTCTGAACCAATATATTTATCTGATTCGGGATCGCGGAAACTGAGACGGGCTTTAAAGTTAGTTAGCTGCAAACTTTTAAAAACAGAGAGAATTAAATCAACTACCTTCAAAAATTCATCGTCTAATTGTTCTGGAGTTACAAACAAATGGGAGTCATCCACAGTAAAGCCTCTAACTCTAGTCAGCCCCCCTAATTCTCCAGACTGTTCGTAGCGATAGACGGTGCCAAATTCAGCTAGACGGATTGGTAACTCTTTATAGGAGCGCAATTCGCTTTGATAAATCTGGATATGAAAGGGACAGTTCATCGGCTTGAGGACAAAACCTTGTTCTGCTGCTGCTGCCGCCTCATCTTCCGCCATCATCGGAAACATGTCTTCTTTATAATTTTGCCAATGTCCTGAAATTTTAAATAGGTCGATTTTCGCCAAATGGGGAGTAACTACAGGTAAATAACCCCGTTTGACTTGTTCTTGTTTCAGATAATCTTCCAACTGCGATCGCAAGATAGTCCCTTTGGGAGTCCATAAAGGCAAACCAGGACCCACCGAATCAGAAAAAATAAATAATCCTAGTTCTTTTCCTAGTTTCCGATGATCTCTTTTTAGGGCCTCTTCCTTACGCCGTTTATGTTCTTCTAATTGTTCGGGAGTTTCCCAAGCAGTACCATAAATACGCTGTAGTTGGGCTTTGGTTTCATCTCCGCGCCAATATGCCCCCGCAACACTCTCTAGAGCGATCGCTTTGGGATTAATGTCCCCAGTGCTTGCTACATGAGGCCCAGCACATAAGTCCCACCATTGTTCACCTAAATGGTACATGGTGATCGGTTCTTGAATGCTGTCTAAAATTTCTAGCTTATAGGGTTCGTTCTGTGCTTCAATGCGACTTTTTGCTTCTTCTCTAGTAACTTCTTCACGAATTACAGGTAATTTACGATTGATAATCTTGATCATTTCCTTACGGATTTTTTTTAAATCCTTCTCGGTAAAAGAATCGGGACTATCAAAATCATAATAAAAGCCATGTTCTGTCCAAGGCCCAATCGTTACCTGTGCTTTAGGAAACAACTTTTGCACTGCCATTGCCATGATATGGGATGCGGTGTGGCGAATTTTCTTTAATGATTCAGATTCACTAGTGCGGGGGAGTTTGATGGGTTGTTGTGATTGTTCTGCTACGGACATCGGCTAGTTATATAAAGACGCAAGTAATATCGTTACATTCTAGATCGGGATTGGTATTCAGTTATGAGTTTCGGGTCTGATAAGATTTTGATAGTTGATCCCCAAATATAGTTAATTAAGGAAATCGACGCTATATTAATTTATATAAATAACGTTAAGATAATTATTAAGATAATACGCTAATTTTAAAGTAATTGAATGTCTACTGAACAACCTACGGAGAAAGAACTACTCAAGAATGTTTTAGAGCCACTCTTAGAGGATTTTCAATATTGGTTTGGGCGATCGCGCTCTTTATTAGAGTCTGAGCAGATGTCTTTCCTTTCTGTTCCCGAACAGGTTCAGCTATTAGAAAGAATTAAGAGAAGACAACAAGAGGTGAGCACCGCTCAAATGTTGTTCAAGGCTACGAATGGCTCGGCAGGAATAGATTCTAAGATGTTACTTCCTTGGCATCAGTTAGTTGCCGAATGTTGGAATATCGCTCAGAAATGGCGAGAAACAAAGAATCAATCCCATCAAAGTTACCCAAAATCATAAACAATAGTAAAAAACTTGTATTTTCTGATAGAGAAAAGTCTTGATGAATTTATGAGATAAAAGTGAGCTTTATGTTACATTTAATTTACATTTTAGTATTTACCGTCATTGCTTTGTTGGCAGTGAGTAATTTAATTCGCAGTCTAATCACCTTAAGCGCGGAGACTCAAAAGTTTTATCCCCCTGGATATAACGGTTCTCATAAACAGAATGTTAAATCAGAACGAATAGTTCACCCAGAGTTATTAGATGAGCAAGGAAAAGTAATAGAAGAGCCTCTTCTGGTAATGCGCTCAGTGTCAGTAGATGATGCCCGTTCAAGATTGGATGCTCTTTATGATGCTTCCCCCAGTAAGACAGTTGACCCTGAAGATTAGTAAAGTTTATTGACATCCTCCTCGTCTTAAAAGACAAGAATTCTGGTTATTAGTTATTAGTTATTAGTTCAGGGTAGCTAATTAAAAACTAAATACTAAATACTAAATACTACGAGCAAGTAACCCTGAAGGGGTAGGCTTTACATTGTGCCCTTGTGGTAAACCCGAATCGACGGTAACAGAGGCAAATTGCTAAAAGCTCACTTGCCTTTTGATTAGCTACCTGCTGATAGTCCTCATCGAAAAATTTAACGTTGACCATCTAATAACGTTGTGGCAATTTGGTACCAAACTTCTCGATAGCGCCGATGCTCAGTGACTTCGGTGAGCTTTACTCCTGCTAATTCTGGGTACTGATTGTGAAATTCTTGATCTACCTGGGCATAAAAAGCACCAGGATCGAGATTCAAAGCTTCTATTCTTTGATATATCTTTTGTTGAAGCTCTTGTTCATTTTGGCTAAGGGTTTCATTAGGAGAATTACTGCCAAAATTCCAGGCAAAAGTTCCTGTGATTCTATTTCTAATAACAGCGAAACTAATCAAGCCAGGGATGATGATAATTGCAGCGGTAATCATGCCCCATTGCCAAGGTTTGACTCTTCTAAAATCAGCAGCAGTGGGAATACGAGTAACTTGGCGGGAAATGAGACTGGCGCGGTTGCTAAAACGAGAAATATTGTTAGATATAGTCTCAGAAAAGCGAGTAGACAAAGGAGTATCCTCGTTATTTCCAGGAGCGAC